>NZ_MUFR01000019.1:0-64447 GCF_001996185.1 Salinivibrio costicola subsp. alcaliphilus | reverse complement strand
AGCTACCTCAGCGAGAAGAGAGCTGTGATGTCAGCGATTTATTGCCCTATAACAAAGCGCCCATTCAATCACCAGGCGGGTAGAAATACCCGCTTACGTGTTTTGGCTTACCTGATCCAGCAGGCTTTAATGACAACAAAATGACAAACTATCGTCAGTAAAGCAAAAATCAGCATAGTTAGCCATAAGTAAGCCAGTTAACCCAATGTTAAATTCCTTTAAAGTTAGAAAAGCAGCACAAAAAACGGATGCTTACAGACAGCAATGAAACATTTAGAAACAAAAACCCCGCTAGCGAGGAATAGGAGTGTTGATCCTTAGCACTCTGCAGCAGCGACGATATAATGGAGGGACATCAATGGTAGGAGAGCACCATGAAATCCATTTCGCGTATTACTAAAGCCCCTGCAGCACACTGGGTAGGCAATGGTTTCCCAGCCCGTTCGCTATTTTCCTATCACCATCAAGCGGCGGAGATGAGCCCCTTTTTACTGCTGGACTATGCCGGTCCAATGCACTTTCCTGCCGATGGCGTGAAGCGAGGGGTGGGTGAACACCCCCATCGCGGTTTTGAAACCGTGACCATTGTGTATCAAGGCGAAGTAGAGCATCGTGACTCCACTGGTAAAGGCGGCGTGATTGGCCCCGGGGATGTGCAGTGGATGACCGCAGGTAGCGGCATTATGCATGAGGAGTTTCATTCCAGTGCGTTCAGCCACACTGGCGGCGAGCTGCAAATGGTGCAACTGTGGGTTAACCTTCCCAAACAAGACAAAATGACCGACCCAAGTTATCAAGGCATTAAAAAAGCCAATATCCCCGAGGTTACCCTGGCCGATAAGGCGGGCACATTACGGGTCATTGCCGGTGAGTTTGAGGGTCAGCAGGGGCCGGCCAAAACCTTCAGCCCTATGCAGGTTTGGGATATACGGCTAAACGCTGACGGGAAAACGCAGCTTACGCTTCCCCAAGACTGGACCACCGCGGTGGTAGTACTGGAGGGCAATGTCAGTATCAACGGCTCCGACCCAATTGGCGACGCCGATATGGCACTGCTTAGCCGCCAAGGCCGCGAGGTCGCATTGCACGCCTCACAAGATAGCGTAATTTTGCTACTCAGTGGCGAGCCCATCACCGATCCCATCGTCGGTCATGGCCCTTTTGTGATGAATACCAAGCAAGAGATTTTGCAAGCGTTCAACGATCTGCAAGCAGGCAAGTTCGGACAGTTATAGGGACTAAGCCAAGACGCTGTCATCCGCGAATACAAAAATGGCACGCTGGGTTGTGCGGGTGATCAGTGTCAGTACAGGCTCAAACCCAGGTTTCAGGGAGTGTTTTAAGCTGTAGATATTGCTCATTGATGCGTTCGGCAACCTCCTTGTTTCGGCTATCTCTGCTTGCAAGTAGCTCAGCAACAGCCAACAATGCCTTGGCATTGATATTGATATCCAGCGCCTTTCCCCAGAATGCAGGCACCAACCAGAGCCTGCCCGAAGCGTCTGGCTTTGCTTTGATCAGCGCAAGCTTTTTTTGCAGTGGCTCTAAGGTAAAGAGCTGTAACTCATAAGGCTGTAAATAGCGTGTCAGTTCATCGGCAGCGACTTCTCCCCCCCAGCAATCCTTGGATGTTAAAGGGATGTCTCGCCAATCATCCGGCGCAACTAATTTTAGCCCTCCGAGCTTTGGCCTAAGCACGGTACGATAGTGTTCAATCCAGATCTGATAAAGGGCCTCTTTATCCAAAATGCGACGAGTACGACCAAGACTAACAAGCTTCTCGGCTTCTAAGTATTTAAACCCCTTACTCACCATACCTAATGAGATATTCGCCATCTCGGCTATGGTTCGAAACGGCAGATGCAACACATCTTCCTGAACCAACAAAGCAAACAACAGCTTCATAAAACCTAACCCCGGCTTTGCCGGCTGTGGAATTGCGAGGTGGTTTTCAGTGAGATTTTTGCCCTCAATCCATAGATTCAGCCCGTCATAGCTCAAGCGAGCATTACCGGCCTCATCAATAAAATTGATCGCGTTCTCGGTACAAAAATCGGCGAGATGAGTCGTCAGTCTGTTACACACCAACAAAGTGTCTGAGCGAGCAGCACCTAGCAATGCGGATAGGCTCTCTTTACGATGGATACGCTTTATTTCAGTGCTAAACAAATAGCGTTGGCCGTGCACTGTCAGAGTCACCTCAGCATCGGTGTAATGCTCACCATCCGGCTTAGGATCGAAAGAGTACTCCCCTTGAATATGCGAAGGCAGATTATCCAAAGCTAGCATTAGTAGTGTTGCGTGTTCGTTCACACATAAATACCGTTCATGATTCATGAACAAATAATAGTCGTGAACGATAAATTCCGCAAGATGAGCGGCGAGCTAGAATTAAATAGGCACCGGTTAGCGTAACGCGCGACTGACACTACGTGATTACAATGCACAAGTTAGCGAAGCACTAGCCAACGTGAAAGTGATGAATAAAGCCATAAGGCTCGGTATGCCTGTTAGTTACCGAGTTGATCGATGGGGGGGATAATCCCTTTGGGATCAGTTTTTTAGGCGACTTATAATGCCCTACACTCCGACTAACCCTCTAAAACTGTTCGTTATACTCCCATAAATGTTGTAATGCAGTTGAGTGTTGGGAGACTTTTATTCTTTCTAATGCTTTATGTAATTCTTGTTCCAACAGTTGAGCTAGCTCACCACTGTCATCACCAGCTAACATCTCCCAATACTCATCTGCCAACCTTTTTTCTCCAGCAATAGCAGCTTTTCGAGAGTTTTCCAGTGTACTATCCCCATTAAGATTGAAAACAGCAATGGTGTTATCAGCAAGCTCTTTATTTTTCTGGTTTAGATCACTTCTTGCTCTAACCTCTCCGGAATTAAGAAACAGTATAATCTCACTTGGGTCCATTTGATCAGGTTTACATACTTTAGCTATATCTATACTTTTAGCTGCCGGATGTTCGTCTTTATAATTCCCGCAACGATTCGGGTTGTTACACGACCCAAATAAGTTATTCCAGTCAAATGTCACATCAGGATCTTGACCCTTTCGGACAAAATGTTCTACATGTCTTTTGGTATTGTCCTCACCTAACTGGCACTCACAATATGCACAAAATCCACCCTGCATAATATTGAGCTTTTCCCATATCTCGTTAGTTAAACCATGGCTTGAAATAACAGACCAATTATCTCGACCAGGGCGAAATTGAGCCAAACACAGTGGCGGAGCACCACGAAACAACCTTTTCATCTGAGTCAATTTCCTTTTATTTCTCTGGCCTTTAATTTGAACTCTTTAGTTCTAATATCACCTTTAATTTTTATCACTTCAGGATGATCATAACCAAAATGATTAACTATTTTATAAAATAATTCGACTCCTTCATCCGACTTCCAAGTATTCTCTTCAATCATACCTGAATAATCGGAAAGCCAATTAGCTTCAGTTAAATCTGGTACAGAAAACGTCTCCATAATCTGTTCTAGAACATCAGAGCTACTTACGCCTTGTGTCTGAAATCTTGGCTTTTCTATAGAAGCAAAGTCATTACCATCAAATCTAAGGATACGAATACGTTCTTTATCTACGGTAGAAAGCACCTGTGGGCTATGAGTAGTCACGATGAACTGCAAGTTAGGAAATGTCTTCTGAAGACTTATTAATACTGCTTGTTGCCACTTCGGGTGGAGGTGTAACTCAATCTCATCAATAACGACAATCCCATGGCCACGCAAAGGAGCATCAGCGTTAGGATTTAGTCTAACTAGACGTCTTGCCAAATCCCCAGAAAGAGCTACCAGCATTTTCTGACCTTGCGATAACTGGGCAATGTTTATTCTTTTTCCAAAGTTTTCGACCATTAGCCTAGCTTTTCCAGAGCTACGGTCTACATCAAAGTTTTTAATTTCTGGTACAATCGCTTCTATTGCTTGATTGACCAACTCTAAATGTCGTTGATATTTCCCTGAAGAGGTCGTTTTCATTAAGCGATCTAGATCTTGCTTTCTTATATTTAACTTGGTATTAAATAAGTCATTTTCAGGTGGTTCTTGTCCTGCATAGACATCATCAATAGTGGATTGTAAAATATCTATCTGTAGTTTAAGCTCTTTAACCTCATCAGATTCCTCTCCGTGAGCTTGATTAAAAAGTTCTATATAAAGCTTAGAGAAGTCCTCCAGTTTTCTACTTCCGTCCACCGCTGTTTTCAGGTCTGAAAACCTATTGGTGACACTATCTCCAGATGCTGTCTCTGTAATAGTCGAAGACAGTGAAAAATCTGAGCGCTCAACAGAATAGAATACTAAAAGCGGCAAATATATTAATGGATTTTTCGAAGTAGCTTTGTACATATAAGCTACTTGCTTTATTTCCACTGCATCGGTTGGAGAACGACCTTCATATCCAGAAACAGTGCTACCAATACTTACATCAAATTTATTTATTTTATCAAATTCAAATGTCGTAGCGATCTCACTATACTCTTTAGAGTTAACATGAATATCACTTTCTTTAATCGGCCTGCCATTAACATCTGCTTTTTCCAGATTATTATTAAACCAAGACAGTATCTTCGCTATAGCTTCAGCGATACTCGTTTTTCCAGATCCGTTATCACCTATGACAACAGTTACTTTATCATGAAATGAAATATCAAGACTCTTAAACCTTCTAAAATCGGTCAGGTGCATTGAAGACAGAAAGAAATTTTTCTCAATAAGCGCAGACTCTACTTTATCTAAATATTCATACGCTAAGTTTTTATCTTTATTCTCTACATTTTTCCCTTCAAAGTAGTTTCGATAAAGCTGATATGAGGAATGAAAGTTTCCTTTATCTGAACTTTGAATTAAATGTTTGACAGACCTACTTCTTTTTTGGGGTGACTTAGCCATTTGATTCCTCAATAATTTGAGTTATTAACTCAGAAGTATACTTTCGTTTCAATGATTTTAAAAAAACAGGTTCTACATGCTTAGCGAAAGCAATAAGACCTCTAAGATGTTGTCTACTCTCAATATCTAGTTTATTTAACTGAGCCTGGTGTACTAAATGTTTGATATATCTTTTTCGCTCTCTTCCTAAAGAGAGAGAGCCATTATTGGCAATGGTTATACCTGTAACATGTCTATTATGGGCTCGAGATGAAAACCTAGTTTTCTTTCTATTTATTCTTATCGTACCACCAAATAGTTCACGCAAATTTTCTTTTACCATACTGGGTGCAAAAAAAAGAGAATCCTTATGTTTGGTCGAAAAGGTCAAGTCATCAGCATACCGAGTATAAACAATTTCTTTTTCAGAGCAAAAGTTACTAACTGCACAATCAAATTGATACATAAAGAAATTAGACACAAGTGGAGAGCTTGGTGCTCCTATACTGAGAACCAATGCTCCTTCAGTTTTTTTACTCGGACACCAGAAAAGTAAGTTTTCTAAAGTTTTCTTATCTTGGCTTGAAGGTAAAGGCAGTATAGACTCCCAAGTCTTCCAAAAAATTTTATCAGAGATGGAGTTGAAAAAATTTTCGAGATCCATCTTAAGTAGATAAGGGTTATTTTTATGAGCAATTGCATTATGCTTAATACTAACGCCTTTCCTATAAGCCATCGCTGATTCATGGATAGGTAAATTTTGTATTTCCAGAAACTTACGCTGATACTCTTTCAACTCTTTAGAAGGCTGAGCTATAACACGATGTCCAGAAGTACGCTTTGGAATAGTATAGACTTTATACCTTTTAGGTGCACTTTGGAGAAAATGTGTGATTTCATCTTCACTCTTTTTCAACTCTAATGCTAATCGCTCTATCAAAGTCATATCTAACCCCATAAAAAAGCCCAAGAGCGGCACTCTTGGGCTCAACTCTTTACTAGAGGAAGCGATAGGTTCGCAACCTGATTGACGAACGGAGTGAGGAGATCAGGTTGCGAACCTATCGCAACCATAAAACCGTTCAATAAATTAGAGTCTGGCTAAACACCCGACTAGACGGATTCGTCCTAAGCTAAAGAGCCCTTCAAGTATATAATAAATGTATATGGTTATTCAATTTCCTGTTGTATCGCTCCATTCTTCACAAAATGTTACAAGCGAAGAAACCACTGTCAAGATTGCTGGTGATTTGGCTTATCCCACTAGGCAGCCAAGTTAAAAACGTGAGTATAATACTGTATGCCCTTCAGTAGAGTGTAGATTGTCACCTTTTTACCAGGGTACGTAAAAATACAGGCAAGTGCACCATCACCGGCCCGTGTGCTTTCTAACTACTTGCGTCGGTCAAACGGCTAGCGTCTCATTTTGTCGATTTGATCGACCGATCTCGTCATGTCCTTGTAAGCACGCCCGGCCAACCTGTTTTGGAATATCGCCATTTTCTCGACAATGGCTTCCACCTTCGGGCTGTTTTAGGTGTAGTGTAACCATGACGACAAAAGAGATGACTAACATGACCATAAAAAATGCCAGTCAGAAAAACTGACTGGCATTGTTGTTAGTTGGCAAGGCTTAATTCGCTATATCGCGAGTCTTACTCCCACTCAATCGTCGCTGGGGGTTTGCCGGAGACGTCGTAAACCACGCGGGAGATGCCGTCGACTTCGTTGATGATGCGGTTCGACACTTTGCCGAGGAAATCGTATGGCAGGTGTGCCCAGTGCGCGGTCATAAAGTCGATGGTTTCGACGGCACGCAAGGCAATGATCCAATCGTATTTACGGCCATCGCCCATCACACCTACCGAGCGAACCGGTAAGAACACGGCGAAGGCTTGCGAGACTTTCTCGTAGAGGTCAGCATTGCGTAGCTCTTCGATAAAAATCGCGTCAGCGCGACGTAGCAGATCGCAATATTCTTTTTGAATCTCGCCTAGCACGCGCACGCCTAAGCCTGGCCCTGGGAAGGGATGGCGGAACAGCATGTGATATGGCAAGCCAAGTTCAAGGCCGATTTTACGCACTTCGTCTTTGAACAGCTCTTTGAGTGGCTCAACCAGACCCATTTCCATCTCTTCCGGTAAGCCACCGACGTTGTGGTGTGATTTGATCACATGCGCTTTACCGGTTTTCGAAGCCGCCGATTCGATCACGTCTGGGTAGATGGTGCCTTGCGCCAGCCATTTAGCATTGTCCATTTTACTCGCTTGCTCGTCGAACACTTCGACAAACACCCGGCCAATGATTTTACGCTTCGCTTCGGGATCGGCTTCACCTTTCAAGGCATTAAGGAAGCGGTCTTCCGCATTGACATGAATAATGTTCAACCCAAAGTGATCGCCGAACATTTCCAGCACTTGCTCACCTTCGTTAAGGCGCAGCAGGCCGTTATCAACGAACACACACGTGAGCTTATCGCCAATCGCACGGTGAACCAGCATAGCCACTACAGAAGAATCGACACCGCCAGACAAGCCAAGGATCACTTCATCATCCCCGACTTGCTCACGAATACGCTCAATCGCATCGTCAATAATGGTTGCCGGTGTCCACAAACGCTCGCACTGGCAGATTTGCATCACAAACTGCTCAAGCATCCGTTTGCCTTGGCGCGTGTGCGTCACTTCTGGATGAAACTGAACACCATAAAAACGTTTATCTTCGTTGGCCATGGCTGCAAACGGACAGGTATCTGTTTCAGCGATTTTGACAAAATCTTCCGGAATGGCGACCACTTTATCGCCGTGGCTCATCCACACATCTAAAAGTGGGTGACCATCATCGGCAATAGCATCTTCAATGCCATCAAACAGTGCGCTCTGGCCAACGCGTTTTACTTGCGCGTAGCCAAACTCGCGATGCTCAGAGCCCGCAACCTTACCACCAAGCTGCTCAGCCATGGTCTGCATGCCATAGCATACGCCCAACACAGGCACGCCTGCGTCAAAGACATATTGCGGTGCACGTGGCGAGTTGGCTTCTGCCACGCTCTCTGGGCCACCGGATAGGATGATGCCGTTGGGAGCAAAGTCACGAATGTCTTGCTCATCGACATCCCAGCTCCAAAGCTCACAATACACACCAATTTCACGGACACGGCGCGCAATCAACTGGGTGTACTGGGAGCCAAAATCAAGGATCAAAATACGTTGAGCATGAATGTTCTGGGTCATTATCTGGCTTTCTCAATTAAGTGGAACAAAGGGGAGCTGTGCTCCCCTCTCAAATGCATCGCGGTAGTGATGTCTTTAGCCGAGGCGATAGTTCGGCGCTTCTTTAGTAATGGTGACATCATGCGCGTGTGATTCTTTCATGCCCGCGCCGGTCACGCGAACAAACTGCGCGTTAGTGCGCATCTCTTCTATGGTGGCAGAGCCCGTTAAGCCCATGCTTGAACGCAACCCGCCCATTTGTTGGTGGATGATCTCTTTCATCATGCCTTTGTAATCAACGCGCCCTTCTATGCCTTCAGGCACCAACTTATCGGCGGCGTTATCGCTTTGGAAGTAACGATCAGATGAGCCTTTTGACATGGCGCCCACTGAGCCCATACCGCGGTAAGATTTGTACGCGCGGCCTTGGTAAAGCTCGACTTCACCCGGAGACTCTTCGGTACCGGCGAGCATTGAGCCCACCATCACACAGGATGCGCCGGCAGCAATGGCTTTACACAAGTCACCCGAGAAACGAATACCGCCATCGGCAATTACCGGAATACCATACTCTTGCGCGACGGCAGCGGCATCACTGATCGCGGTAATTTGCGGCACACCCACGCCAGTGACGATACGCGTGGTACAAATAGAGCCTGGGCCAATACCGACTTTTACGGCATCCACACCCGCGTCAATCAAGGCACGTGCGCCCTCGGCAGTGGCAACGTTACCGCCCACAATTTGTAAGTGCGGGTACGAGGCTCTGGCATCACGAATACGTTGTAGGACCCCCTCAGAGTGGCCGTGTGATGAGTCAATAAGTAACACATCGATTCCCGCTTCCACCAAGGCCGCTATACGCTCTTCATTGCCCGCCCCTGCGCCGACGGCACCACCGACACGCAAACGACCTTGTTCGTCTTTACAGGCGTTAGGCTTGCTTTCCGCTTTCTGGAAATCTTTGGCGGTGATCATGCCGCTGAGGTGATGGTCTTGGTTGACGACCAGAATTTTTTCGACGCGATGCTGCTGCATCAACTGTTGCACTTGCTCACGCTCAGCGCCCTCACGCACGGTGGCGAGACGAGACTGAGGGGTCATCACATCTTCAACACGTTTGCTAAGATCTGAGACAAAACGCACGTCGCGTCCTGTAATAATGCCAACCAGCTCTTTTTGTTTATTCACCACTGGATAACCGGCAAAGCCATTGCGTTCGGTCAAGGCTTTGACATCGGCAATGGTCATCTCAGGCGTCACCGTAACCGGGTTAGACACCATGCCCGCTTCATAGATTTTCACCAAGCGCACTTGCTCGGCTTGCTGCTCGATGGTCATATTTTTATGGATAAAGCCAAGGCCGCCTTCTTGTGCCAATGCGATGGCCAAACGGGCTTCGGTCACTGTATCCATTGCTGCAGAGAGCACAGGGATGTTCAGGCTAATTGAACGGGTCAATTGGGTCCGCAGATCCGCATGGTTAGGGAGTACATTTGAGTGGGCAGGGACGAGGAGTACATCGTCAAAGGTTAACGCTTCTTTCGCGATTCTCAGCATTGCAATATCTCACACTAAAAGTTGTGAAGGGGAACAAAATATTGCCGCAGAATTATACGTGCAGCGCAAACGTTTGGCTATCGATTTTTACTAAGAATAGCGATTGATTGTCCAAGACAGATTTAGTCGGTTGATTTATCAACGGATACATTGTTCATTTTTTCGCAATCGATTGCTTCGATCGCCTGGCTATCGTCATGCTGAGTCAGTTGGCATCCCAGTATACGGCAGGTAGTATGCGATCAGGTTTATCAAAAGGATCAGCGATTGTGACCGCGAGTAATCAACATATTTTGTCCGTTTCCCGCCTCAATGCGGAGGTGCGTCTTTGCTTAGAAAAAAACATTGGCATTGTCTGGCTAACGGGCGAACTCTCCAATTTTACCGCGGCAACGTCTGGCCATTGGTATTTGTCACTCAAAGACAACCAAAGCCAAGTGAAGTGTGCCATGTTTCGTGGTAACAATCGTCGCGTGACCTTTAAACCCAAAAATGGGGATCAAGTCCTGGTGCGCGCGCGTGTGTCTATGTACGAGCCTCGAGGCGACTATCAGCTAATCTTAGAAAGCATGCAGCCCGAAGGCGATGGACGACTGCAGCAGGCGTTTGAGCAACGTAAACAAGCGTTAGCCGCAGAAGGGTTATTCGCACAAACCGCTAAGCAAGCTTTGCCCGACCAACCAAAGCGCGTTGGCATAATCACCTCCAAAACCGGCGCTGCCTTGCATGATATTCTGAATGTACTTAAAAGACGGGACCCTAGCCTGCCGGTGGTGATTTATCCGACCCTGGTGCAAGGGCAAGATGCGGCAGTATCGATAGCGCAAGCGATCGGGCGCGCCAATAGCCGTCATGAGTGTGACGTACTGATTGTTGGTCGTGGCGGTGGGTCACTCGAGGATTTATGGTGCTTTAATGAAGAAATTGTCGCCCGTACTATCGCCGCGAGTCAGATCCCCATCGTCAGTGCCGTAGGCCATGAAGTGGATGTGACCATTGCTGACTTTGTTGCCGATGTTCGCGCCCCCACCCCATCAGCTGCCGCAGAGCTTGTTAGCCGTGATCTGAGTTATCGCTTGCAGCAATATCAGCAGCGCGAGCAAGCGCTTAAAAACGCGATCGGCACGCTACTTTATCGCCAGCAACGGGCACTGACGCAACACGAACACCGTTTGTCTCACCAACACCCCCGTCGTCGTCTGCAACAGCAAAGTCAGCATATTGATGAGCTGCAAAGGCGCATTCACCAAGGACTGACGAAACAGCTTTCACGATATAACCACCAGCTTAATGCCCTGGATAGCCGGTTACAACGCGTGACGCCTGAGCATCGTATTCATCAACATCAGGCTCAATTGGCACAGCACCATCAACGCCTCGTCCACGCGATGAACTCGCAATTGTCACACGCGCAGCAGCGACTTTTGACCTTGGTGGCGACCTTGGATGCCGTCAGTCCATTAGCGACGCTCTCTCGTGGCTATTCGATTAGCCGTGACAGTGATGGGCGAATTATTAATAACATCAATCAACTGCATGAAGGCGATATCCTGCGCACCCAGCTCAGTAACGGCGAGATCACCAGCGTGGTACAATAGCGTCATCCAAGTCAGTCGGCTGATTAAACTCTGTACAATACACATCTAACCGATCAGTAAGCGATCGAGCGATCTTGGGGTTAATTCCCCTTGATCAGCTTCCTACCCTGAAAAGAATATTTATCAATACACTTCCCGAAAGCATAAGTTACATGTTCTGCATTTGGATTTTTATCGATATAAAACACTAAAAAATAGCGTTGCAAATTAAAGATCCAGCATAAATGAAATGAGAGTGACGTGAAGGGGTGATGCAATTATCGCCGCTCAAAACCTGCCCAGTCACGCGATAAGCTAAGATCCACGACATCACAGACGACGTGGCTTTAATGTGATTATGATCACGAATGATAAATTCAAGATCCAGGTTTGGATCGTTAAAAGTAGGCGGGATCAAAAAAGCCCAGCATCAAGGCTGGGCTTTCGTTTACTTCTTATTACGGTTTTTAACCATGTCCATCAAGCGTTTGCGTTGACGTGACTGAGATAACGTCAGCTTTTCTTTTTTACCCTCATACGGGTTTTCACTGTTCTGGAACTGAATCTTTATCGGTGTGCCCATAATGTCTAAGGTTCGACGATAATAATTCATCAGATAGCGCTTATAGGAGTCTGGCAACTCACTCACCAAGTTACCATGAACGACCACAATGGGTGGGTTATATCCTCCGGCGTGTGCATATTTTAGCTTCACTCGGCGGCCACGTATCATTGGAGGCTGATGATCATCTTGCGCCATTTTCAAAATACGGGTTAGCATCGCGGTTCCGACACGTTTGGTCGCCGACTGATAGGCTTCTTGAATGGACTCAAACAAGTGACCGACACCGGTACCATGCAACGCAGAAATAAAGTGAACGCGTGCAAAGTCGACAAAACCAAGGCGACGATCCAGCTCGGATTTCACCCGCGTTTTAATCTCGCTATCTAAGCCATCCCACTTGTTGACCGCCAACACGATCGAACGGCCCGCATTCAAGGCAAACCCTAACAAGCTCAAGTCTTGATCAGATATATTTTCTCGAGCATCAATCACTAGCAGCACGACGTTCGCGTCTTCGATAGCCTTAAGTGTTTGAATAACAGAAAACTTTTCAACTTTTTCACTGACATGTTTACGACGACGTATACCGGCCGTATCAATCATCACGTACTCGCGTCCATCGCGCTCCATCGGGATATAAATGGAGTCTCGTGTGGTCCCCGGCATATCGTAAACGACGACTCGTTCTTCACCGAGCATGCGATTGGTCAAGGTCGATTTACCCACATTGGGGCGACCTATAATACCAATTTTAATCGGCAGTGATTGAAGGTAGGCGTACTCATTTTCTGCCTGCTCTTCTGTGTTCACGGTCGGGTTGTCTTGATCATCGATGTCATCTTGCTCATCGGTCAGGTCAACCAGACCTGTCTCTTCCTGCGCTTGCTGTAGCGCTTGTTCGGCAAAGGGCGTCAGAGCACGATTAATCAATCCGCTGACCCCACGACCGTGTGCGGCAGCAATTTGATACATGTTGTCCATGCCTAATTGCCAAAAGTCTGCGGTTGCGGTATCTGGGTCAATACCGTCTACTTTGTTGACGACCAAAAAGCTGGTTTTTTCGCGGACACGGATATGTTGAGCAATATCCCGATCAGCAGGTGTTAATCCTGCACGCCCGTCCACCATAAATAACACCACGTCGGCTTCTTCAATCGCAGCAAGCGATTGTTCGGCCATTTTGGTTTCTACACCCTCTTCTGTACCATCAATCCCGCCGGTGTCGATCACGATAAATTCGTGCTCATCCAGCAATGCCTTGCCGTATTTTCGATCCCTGGTCAGTCCCGGAAAATCCGCTACTAATGCATCGCGCGTG
Organism: Salinivibrio costicola subsp. alcaliphilus; assembly: GCF_001996185.1. Taxonomy (NCBI): domain Bacteria; kingdom Pseudomonadati; phylum Pseudomonadota; class Gammaproteobacteria; order Vibrionales; family Vibrionaceae; genus Salinivibrio; species Salinivibrio costicola. The sequence continues at coordinate 51,319 of NZ_MUFR01000019.1, read as the reverse complement.
CGGGTAAGACGGTTAAAGAGCGTCGATTTTCCCACATTCGGGCGCCCTACTAGGGCTATAACAGGAATCATGTAGACCTCTTAATTTTCATTCTCTTATCAATAAACAAGGCTCCCAACTGTCTATACAGCCAGGAGCCTAAATATAAAACTGGGTGGCTGATACTAGTCGATAGCCAGCTTTCTCAATTGGCCATCGCGTGTTATCACGATATAGCCATTATCGGTTTGCACGGGCGCCACCGCAATACCCTCGCCTTCAAGCGATTGCTGGGCAACAAAATCCCCAGTTTCTGGATCGAGCCAATGCAAGTACCCTTGGCTATCTCCAACCACGAGATAACCATCGCTTGCCGCTGGCGCAGTTAATATGCGATACGCTAACTCACTGTTGCGCCATTTCTCTAAACCATTACGTGCATCTAATGCGACAATATTGTCTTTATCATCAATTAAATAAAGGCTATTACCCGCCGCAATAAAATCGTTGGCCGATGAAAAATCACGCTTCCATGCTGCTTTTCCCGAGCGTAAATCAATCGACACTAACTGCCCATTATAGCCCACGGCATACAAACGGTCGCCATCAATCACAGGGGTCGCATCCACATCAACAAGACGATCAATTTCGGTCGCCCCTTTGGGTGTCGAAATCGGAATTTGCCAAATAGAGCGACCCGTTTCGATCATCGCGGCGCCAAGACGACCATTCGCCATCCCCCAGAATACACCGCCTGAGACGGTTACGGGGGCACTCTCGCCGCGCAAACTTAGATTAGGGACATCATTGGCGTTACTCCACTGAGGCTCACCGGATTCCGCATCAAGCGCAACCAACTCACCGCGGCTGGTATTAACGATCACCATACCAGCATCGACCAAAGGCTTGGCCAGGATTTCACCGTTCACATTTTGCTGCCAAAGGCGCTCGCCTGTTTCAGCATCCAAGGCATACAGTTCGCCGGTTTCTCCGCCAACATACACCTTACCGTAGGATGCACTCAGCCCACCAGATAACAACGCTGGCGTCTCAGTTTGCACCGACTGCTGCCAAATACGCTCGCCACTTTCAAGATCAAACGCAGCCACTTCTCCCTGGCGGTCAGCGGCGAATACCTTATCGTACGCGACCGTCGGTTGAAGGGCCGAATAATATTGCCCGACACCATCACCGACTTGGGCTTGCCAAATCTGTGATGATGCAATTTTATCCGTTACAGTGGGTAATGGTGCCATTTGCACAACATCTTCTTCACCCGCACAACCGGTCAGTATCGCCAAAGTCGTGGCCACAGCGGCTATGCGCCATAATCCTTTTTTCATACCACGCCCTTATTGACTGAGGTTATCAAGCTTCATCGTGACGGTTGGACTCGCTCCTGCCTCAAGCGAGGCGGTATAGGCATCACGAGCGGCCTCACTGTCCCCTTGGCGAAGCAAAATATCACCGCGAATTTCTTGTACTTTGGCTGTCCAACTTGACGCGGTCACTTTATCCAGTTCACTCAGTGCCGCGTCATACTGACCCAGCTCCGCGTTCACACGCGCTAAACGCGTGGTTACCAACCCATAGAGCACATCATCATTTACCGCTTGCTGGGCCGTTTGCAGCTGTTTACGTGCACTGTCTAGCTCTCCCTGTTCAACCTGTTTCTTTGCCAGGTTAAGTGCCGCCAGCGCTTGATAACCTTCATGCCCCTCGAGCTGGCTCAGTGCCGTGCCATCACCGCGCTCGATACTGTTCAAAGTTTGTTCGTATTGTTGAGAGGCTTGTTCCTTACTTTCGACCTGTTGCGACTGGAAATAACGCCAGCCGTACAAGGCACCTAAACCGACAACAGCGCCGATTACAACCGCTTTCCCGTTATCTCGCCACCACTTTTTAATGGCTTCAACTTGCTGCTCTTCTGTGGTGTAGACGTCCACGATCTGTCCTCTCTAAATCAATGCTTTTAATGTCGCAGCGATCTGATCCTGCTTCAGAGTTTGTTGCTCGCCGCCTTTTAAATCTTTTAGCGCTACCGTTTGATTAGCGACTTCGTCTTCGCCCAAAACCAATGCGACGGATGCGCCGACTTTGTCTGCACGTTTAAATTGCTTTTTAAAACTGCCACCACCAAAGTGCGACATAACGCGTAACCCCGGCACTTGCTCACGCAGGTTTTCGGCTAGTTTCATCCCAGCGGCTAAGGCGCCCTCGCCTGCCGTCACCATGTATACATCCACCACTGGGCGGATATCATCTTGGCTCAGGTTTTCGAGCATCAAGACTAAGCGCTCAAGGCCCATTGCAAACCCGACCGCCGGTGTTGCCTTACCACCGAGTTGTTCAACCAAACCATCGTAGCGGCCGCCGCCACACACCGTGCCCTGCGCGCCTAAGCTATCGGTAATCCACTCAAAGACCGTGCGGTTGTAATAATCAAGTCCACGTACTAGACGGTGATTCACTTGGTATTCGATACCTGCCGCGTCCAAGAGTTCACACAATCCAGCAAAATGTTGTTTTGACTCGTCATCCAGATAATCACTGAGCTTTGGCGCATCAACAAGAATCGCCTGGATATCCGCGTTTTTGGTATCTAATACACGTAGCGGATTGGTCTGCATGCGACGTTTACTGTCCTCATCCAACACCGATTCGTGCTGCATCAGAAAAGCAACCAGTGCTTGGCGATAATCCGCACGCGCTTGCGGCGAACCAATGGAGTTAAGTTCTAAACGGACGTGCTCAGCAATCCCCAGCTCACGCCACATCCGGGCCGTCATCATGATCAATTCGGCATCAACGTCGGGGCCATTCAAGCCAAACACTTCCACCCCAAATTGATGAAATTGACGATAGCGGCCTTTTTGTGGACGTTCATGACGGAACATTGGCCCGGTATACCACAAACGGTGTTCCTGGTTATAGAGTAAGCCGTTTTCGATCCCTGCGCGGACACAACCCGCCGTGCCTTCAGGTCGTAGCGTTAGGCTGTCACCGTTTCGATCATCAAAGGTGTACATTTCTTTTTCGACAACGTCGGTCACTTCACCAATCGCACGGCTAAACAGATGTGTTGCTTCGACGATAGGCATACGTACTTCACTGTAGCCATAGGCACTGACGACCTGTTTAATCGTATTTTCGAGCTTCTGCCACAAAGGAGATTGAGAAGGGAGGCAGTCATTCATGCCTCGGATTGCTTGAATTGTTTTAGCCACGTTAACTTCCGTTACCGATATCATATATAAAAGGGGAAAAGGCAGCCTGATGGCTTAGCCTTCTTGATCGATTTGAGACACCTTGATGCGGTTGCGCTCATCCATCATCGCCGCTTTGGCGCGGATTTTTGCTTCTAACTCATCCACCAAGTTGTCATTGGTAAAGCGCTCTTTTTGACGTTTGCCGTCGAGATAATAAGCACTGCGCTTGTTGCCACCAGCAAGGCCAAGATGTGACGCTTCGGCTTCGCCTGGGCCATTGACAACGCAACCAATGATTGAAACATCCATAGGCGTCAGAATATCTTCTACGCGCTGTTCAAGCGCATTCACGGTGCCGATGACGTCAAATTCCTGACGAGAGCAGCTTGGGCAGGCGATAAAATTCACCCCGCGTGAGCGAATTCGGAGGGATTTAAGAATATCAAACCCAACTTTAATTTCTTCAACAGGATCGGCCGCTAACGACACACGCAACGTATCGCCAATACCTTCAGCGAGTAACATGCCTAGCCCAACCGATGATTTTACCGCCCCTGCGCGCGCACCACCTGCTTCGGTGATCCCGAGGTGAAGAGGTTGCTCAATCTGTTGTGCTAATTTGCGGTAGGATTCCACCGCTAAAAAAACGTCTGATGCTTTCACACTGACTTTAAATTGGTCGAAGTTGAGTCGATCGAGAATATCAACATGACGCATCGCGGATTCTACTAGCGCGTCTGGCGTTGGCTCACCGTATTTTTCCTGGAGATCACGTTCTAGCGAGCCACCGTTAACACCAATTCGAATCGGGATGTTTTTATCGCGAGCAGCATCGACCACCGCACGGATGCGCTCTTCTTTACCGATATTCCCAGGGTTGATCCGCAAACAATCGACACCGTATTCAGCGACTTTAAGCGCGATACGATAGTCAAAGTGAATATCTGCCACTAGCGGGATCGACGTTTGCGCTTTAATTGTTTTGAAGGCTTCAGCGGCATCCATGGTGGGGACCGACACGCGAACAATATCTGCACCCACATTTTCGAGCGCTTTTATTTGCGCCACGGTCGCCTCAACATCTGTGGTGCGCGTATTGGTCATTGATTGCACTGCAATGGGCGCACCATCACCAATCGGCACATTGCCCACATTGATACGTTTGGACGGACGACGTTTAATCGGATTTTCGTTGTGCATATTGACGTTCTCTGATTACTGCGGAAGGCGCAACCGAGCCACTTGCCCGGTTGGGTAGCCATCAAGATCAATATTGTCGCCATTAAAGGTAATGTTCACCACACTTGGCGCCCCAAGTACCAATTGGTACGGCGTTTCGCCAGTTAAGGTAATTTGCTCACCTTCAGCTTTTATTCCTGTCGCCAAGCGTTCGCCATTGGCATCACGCACATCAATCCAGCAATCGCCAGTAAAGGTCATGACCAGGCGGTTTTCGTTGGCGCTTGCGGTTGTTTTTGCTGCCGGATCCGTCACTGGCGCTTGTGCTGTTTCCTGACGACTCGCTGCGTCAGTCGTTTGCGCCTCCATTTGTGTCTTAGCGGCTGTTGCCTCATCAGAGGTAGACACAGGATTCGATTGCCCCTCATCACTGGCTTTGGCCGCGGGTTCTACCGGCTGCGGCGCATCGACTGCTTTAGCAGGCTCAGTGTCGAGTTCATCGGTGCTCGTTTGGGGCTCAGCGGCAATCACAGCACTGTCTTGGTCAGAAGGGGTAGTTACTAACTCATCGGCTTGTTCGCTATCCAGCTGCGTGGGTAACGATGTCATCGCTTGTTGATTTTGCCAATACCACACGCCAGTAATACCCACCGCAATAGCAATGATCACCCAAGACAACCACATCAAACGGCTTTCACTCCTTTGCCGTCGTGTCTTGCGCGAAAAGCTTTGCATTTTCTGAACCGTTGCCGCACTGCTTGCTTCCATATTGCTGTCACCGAGAAGCTGGTCGGCGTCGATTTGCATTAACTTGGCATAGGATCGCAAATAGCCACGCGTAAACGTGGCCAGTTGATCCATATCTGGATTATTGCTTTCGAGGTCCTCGATGACACTGACGCGCAATCGCAGTCGGTCAGCCACATCGCGAACACTCCAGCCCATTTTTTCTCGCGCTTGCTTTAATACTTCCCCGGGCGCAGGTTGCGTATCTTTTTGCGCGTGTTCTTCCGTCTGTTCAGTATTCATTCGCTAAGTACAATTGATATTCTTTGGATTCTGGAAACTGGTGCGCCAATCGCTGAGCATCATGGGCAGCTCGCTCCGTGTTGCCTTGTTGCTGATAAGCTTTGACCAACAATAATAATCCGCTGGGATGGGCACCAACGCGTTTATGGAGTCGTTTGATACGCGTAATGGCACCTGCCTCTTGCCCTCGTTCTATCTCTAACTTGGCAAGTTGTAATCCTGCGCGGACATTCAGCGGGTCATGCTCAGTCGCTTTTTCCAACAAGGCCTTCGCGCTCTTAGTTTCGCCCGCTTTTAGCTGGCAGAACGCGGCATTTTCATAACTGTCTGACACGCGATGATAATACGGTTGTGCGACGGCTTGCAAAAATGCCTCTTTTGCCTCAGCAAAACGCTGTTGTTCGCACAAAAACACACCGTAGTTATTATACACATCGCCTTTTTTAGACGCTTGCGATAACGCTTTTTGATATAAACGGTCCGCTTGGTCGGTTTCACCGACACGTTGTTGATAATACGCCATAGACAGCGAGGTACGATAGTAATTAGGCGCATATTGGTGTGCTTGCTGCAAGTTTTGCTGCGCTTGTTGATAGCGATCACTGTTTAAGTAACCTAACCCCAACGAAATTCGTGCCTCGGCCGCTTGAATCTTATCAAACTTAGCGTCGTTTTGCTGTGAAACTGGCGAGGCACAACCTGCCAACGTGATAATCAACACCCATACCCAGCCAGTTTTTACCATGTTCTTCCCTTATAAAGACCTATAATGCTAGACGGGTCGAACAGGGATCACCTCCTGCGCACCCAGTCGCTTTTCGGCGCGTTTTGTCCGGTCGACAATGTCTCCGGCTAATTGGCCACACGCCGCATCAATATCATCGCCGCGCGTTTTACGCACCGTGACCGTAAAATCGTATTCCATTAAGGTTTTCATAAACCTATCAATACGAGAGTTACTTGGTTTATTGAATGGCGATCCAGGATACGGGTTAAATGGGATCAGGTTAATCTTCGCCGGTGTATCTTTTAACAGCTCTGCGAGTTGGCGCGCATGCTCCATGTAGTCATTCACATGATCGAGCAAAATATATTCAACCGTGACACGGCCACGGTTGGCATTCGAGGTTTCAATATAACGATGCACCACATCTAAGAAAGCGTCGATATCCCAGCGATCGTTAATCGGCATAATTTGGCTACGCAGTTCATCATTCGGCGCGTGCAGTGAAATCGCTAGCGCAACATCAATTTTACCAATCATCTGCTCCAAGCCAGACACCACACCGGAAGTCGATACCGTGACACGACGCTTCGACAAGCCATAGGCATTATCATCGAGCATCAAGTTGAGTGATGGCAGCAGGTTTTTCATGTTCAGCAACGGCTCGCCCATCCCCATCATCACCACATTGGTAATAGGACGGCGTCCGGTTTCTTTTTCGATACCAATTTCTTTTGCGGCACGCCAAACCTGGCCAATAATTTCAGAAACCCGCAAATTACGGTTAAAACCCTGCGCACCGGTCGAGCAAAATTTGCAGTCGAGCGCACAACCAACCTGAGAGGAAACACACAATGTCGCCCGGTCATCTTCAGGGATATACACGGTTTCCACATCTTGACCGCCCACTCGCATCGCCCATTTAATGGTGCCATCTTTTGAGTAATGCGCTTCACTCACCTCAGGGGCTTTAACCTCGGCGACAAGCTTGAGTTTTTCACGTAACTTCTTGTTGATGTTGTTCATTTCATCGAAGTCATCGCAACCAAAATGATACATCCACTTCATGACTTGGTCAGCGCGGAAGGCTTTTTCACCGAGTTCATCGGCGAAATAGGCACGCAATCCTTGCCTGTCAAAATCAAGCAGATTTACTTTCTCTGTCGTCATTGGGGTTGCCTCGTAAAAACTAGCTATATGGTAAGACACGGGTATTGGCCTGGCGTTCTCGAGTGAATACACCTTGAATCTAGTCAAGATCCCTGTTCGGAACGCGCTTAAGGCGCGAAATTGTACAGGCTTTAGATCACACTTTCCACTCTCTATGAGCGTGGTTATTCAGGTAAGAGGCAGGAGAAGAACAAAACAAAAAAGAGGCTCGCGCCTCTTTATAAACCTTTTATATCCGTCTTTGCGTTAACAACGAGGATGAATCTCATCCGCGGTGAAAAAATACGCAATTTCACGTTCAGCCGAGCCTGGGCTATCCGAGCCATGTACGGAGTTATATTGCATACTTTCCGCGTAGTCAGCGCGCAATGTCCCGCAAGCCGCTTCTTCAGGGTTAGTTTTGCCCATCAACTCACGATAACGGTTAATGGCACCCTCGCCTTCCAACACCTGCACCATAATCGGTCCAGAGGTCATAAACTCGACTAAGGACGCAAAGAAAGGTTTACCTTGGTGCTCAGCATAAAACCCCTCAGCCTGTTCTTTGCTAAGGTGTAACATTTTCGCTGCCACGATGCGTAAGCCAGCACTTTCGATACGCTGATAAAGCGTACCAATCAAGTTACGCTCTACGGCATCAGGTTTGACGATAGAAAAAGTGCGTTCAATGGTCATTCGCTTGTCCTTTTACTGTCTAAATCAGGCTCACTAGGAGCAACAACGCGCTTACCCTAGCAAACTTTATTGTCTGCCCCTATCACCAATGCGGTGAAGCGTTAACTCACACAAAAAATTCGTTAACACCTCACCGATTAATTGATGAGGTTATTTGGCTTCATCCAATAACACACGCGACAAGGTTTTCACGCCCATCCCGGTGGCACCGACCGCCCATTTGTCACTGGCGGCTTTACGATAAGTCCCCGAACAGTCGATGTGCATCCAGCCTTTTTGGTAATCTTCGACAAAATACGATAAAAACGCGGCGGCCGTGCTCGCACCTGGCATGTACGCGCCTGTCGATACGTTGGCAATATCAGCAAATGAAGAAGGCAGTAACTTACGATGGAATTCAGCCACAGGGAGAGACCACATTCCTTCACCCTCTTGCTGTGCCGCCTCAAGGGTACGATGGGCGAGCTTATCATCAAAGCTAAACAATGCGTGATAATCGTTACCCAATGCGGCTTTTGCTGAGCCCGTCAGGGTGGCGCAATCAATTAAGAGTTCAGGCTTTTGCTCACTGGCATACATTAAGCCATCCGCGAGCACCAAGCGTCCTTCGGCATCGGTATTCAATACTTCAACCGTCACGCCGTTTTTGTAAGTGATAATATCACCTAGCTTGTAGGCACTGCTTGAGATCATGTTCTCTGCACAGCAAAGCACTAATTTCACGCGCTTATTTAGGCCCTTCGCCACTGCCATCGCCAATGCGCCTGTCGCGGTTGCCGAGCCACCCATATCGGCTTTCATGGTGGTCATAAAATCTGAGCCTTTGATGCTATAGCCGCCCGAATCAAAGGTGATCCCTTTTCCGACTAAGCATGCATAAACCGGTGCATCCGGATCGCCGGTCGGGTTGTAGTCCAATTGCAACATGGTCGGTTTACGCGCAGAGCCTCGTCCAACGGTATAGATGCCGTGCCAGCCTTTTTCTAACAGATCCGTGCCTGAAATAATCTTGTAAGTGACATGCTCCGGCTCCGGTGCCATCGATTTTACAAATTCCCCTGCGCGGGCCACCAACTGATGCGGACCGACTTCTTCTGCCGGTTGGTTGATAATATCGCGCACCCAGTCACCAACAGTTTGCCGAAGTTCGAACTCCTTGGTGTCTGTGTCATTTAAGACCGCTTGCGCAAAAGCCACTTTATTTTTAGGACTGCGAAGCCCTTGGTAAAAGGCCCACACTAATTCAAGATCCCAATGCCCGCCGGTCAGCGTCAGTGCAGGGACACCTTGCCCCTCGAGTTTACGCGCGGCTTGTTGCACCTTATCTCGTTGATTGGTGTCGCTCGGTGCATGGATAAGCGCTTTATCGGCGTCAAAAGAGACCAGCGCATTATCGCCCCATTGCGCGGCTGCCGGCTGATGCGACAGGGTTACTTTTAATGTTTCTGACATTTTGTACTCCTTGTACTGTCGCGCTGTTTTTTACTGTACAGCGTGTTTGACTGGGCAGCGTACGTTGAGTACATGGCACCCAGTGGAATAAAAAAAGCGAACCGATGGGCCCGCTTTTGGTAATAAATCTATTTGGCCGTCAATACTGTGCCGAGCCGGTGACAATAACACAAGTATTATCAATCACTCACGAGAGCTAGCCCTCAGTCTTGCTCATCCATCCAGCACATAATGATCGCTTCCAAAATCCGTTCATTCGAGCGCTCAGGATCATCGTCAAAGTCATCCAGTTCGGTGATCCATTGATGCAAGTCGGTAAAACGTACTGTTTTAGGATCGACATCTGGGTAAGCGTCACACAGCTCAATCGCAATATCGAGTGAATCCGTCCATTTTAAACTCATTTTGCTTCTCCGTCCGTTACAGCATTAGATTAATGATTTTCCGCTGCATGGTTTAGGGTGTAGCGTGGAATTTCGACCACCAGATCTTCATCGGTAATTTTCGCCTGACAGCCCAAGCGGGACTCTGGCTCAAGTCCCCATGCTTTATCGAGCATGTCATCTTCAAGCTCATCACTTTCGTCGAGCGAGTCAAAGCCTTCGCGAACCACAATGTGACAGGTAGTACACGCGCAAGACTTTTCACACGCGTGCTCGATGCCAATGCCATTTTTTAGCGCCACATCGAGGACAGTCTCCCCTTCTTTCCCTTCCAGTTCCGCACCTTCTGGGCATAACTCGTGGTGCGGCAGAACAATAATCTTAGGCATGATTACACCTCATCAATGGATTGACCGGCCAACGCATTACGAATCGATTTGTCCATACGACGTGCCGCAAAGGTCTGGCTGGCTTTATCTAGTGCTTTGATTCCCGCTTCAATGGCAGCGCCATCATCGCCGTTACGCAGCGCGATCAATGTTTCAATTTCGTTCACGAGCGCTTGTTGCTCATTATGATCGAGCAAGGTGTCACCGTCTTGTTGCATGGCGACCAGTAGGCCTTCGATCACCCGATCGGCTTCAACGCGTTGCTCCGCCAAATAGCGGGCATCTTTGTCTTCTTCCGCATGGGTAAATGATGATTTGATCATGTTGGCGATTTCGTCATCATTGAGCCCGTAAGACGGTTTAACCTGGATCGACGAGGCCACACCAGTCGACTTTTCCATGGCCGACACAGACAGCAAACCGTCGGCATCCACTTGGTAGGTCACGCGGACATGGGCTGCCCCCGCGGTCATCGGTGGAATGCCTTTTAAGGAGAAACGCGCCAACGAGCGGCAATCATCCACCATTTCACGTTCACCTTGTACCACGTGCACTTTCATGCCGGTTTGACCGTCTTTAAACGTGGTGAACTCTTGGGCTTTCGCCACAGGAATGGTGGTATTGCGTGGAATGATTTTTTCTACCAGGCCGCCCATGGTTTCAATGCCGAGCGAAAGCGGGATCACGTCCAGCAACAACATGTCAGAGTCGGGCTTATTGCCGACCAAAATATCCGCTTGTGTTGCGGCACCTATCGCGACCACTTTATCTGGGTCGATACTGGTTAACGGTTCACGACCAAAGAAGTCGCCGACTTGATGGCGAACGGCCGGTACCCGGGTTGACCCGCCGACCATCACGACTTCTAGGATTTCATCGGCACTGACGCCGGCGTCTTTAAGCGCACGACGGCACGACATCAAGGTCTTTTTAACCAAAGGGGCGACCAAGGCATCAAAGGTGTCACGTGTCAGCGTACCTTGCCAACCGAGTACGTCAATGTCGGTACTGGCGGAGGAAGACAATGCGATTTTAGCCTGTGTCGCTGCGTGGAGCACCGTACGGCGCTCATCACCACTGAGGGTTTCAAACCCGGCTTGCTCACAGATCCATTGCTCGAGCAGGTGGTCAAAATCATCCCCACCTAGTGCTGAATCGCCCCCGGTGGCCATGACTTCAAACACGCCTTGGGAGAGACGGAGAATCGATATATCGAAGGTCCCGCCCCCGAGATCATACACAGCAATCACGCCCTCTTGGCCCGAGTCGAGCCCGTAAGCAATGGCCGCTGCGGTTGGCTCATTGAGTAAACGGAGTACATTCAGGCCCGCGAGTGTCGCAGCATCTTTGGTGCCTGCTCGCTGCGCATCATCAAAATAAGCTGGAACAGTGATCACCACGCCTTCAAGCGCATCACCCAAGCTGACTTCTGCACGTTCACGTACCGCCCGCAAAATATCGGACGAGCCTTGAACTGGGTTGATGGCACCACGTCGTGTCTCGACTTGTGGCAGGCCATTTTCAGTTTGTGAAAACCGATAAGGAAGTTGCGGATAACGTGTCTGGACGTCATCCAAAGAGCGCCCCATCATGCGCTTGACCGATACCAGGGTGTTGGCACTATCCGTTTGCACATGAGGAAGGGCATCATAACCCACTGAAATGGCATCACCACCATAGTGGACCACCGACGGGATCAGTGATCGATCGTGTTCATCGTTCAAGGTGGTTGCGACACCGCTTCGTACCGTGGCAACCAAAGTGTTGGTCGTACCCAAATCGATGCCGACTGCATGCTTGTGTTCATGCGGCGCGGCACTTTGACCGGGCTCTGAAATCTGTAACAGTGCCATGTCTAATCCTTAAACTTTACTGCGTTGACAGGCGAATAGTGCCGATCAGCTCATCAGCTCATCTTCGACGCGCTCCACTTCGGAGCAAAGCTTCTCTGCAAACTTAAGCTTGCGCACAATCACTGCCGCCTCTTGCCATTGAGAAGCAGCGAGTGCCTGCTTAACCTCTTTGATCAAGGCATCATAAAGCGCTTGTGCTTTTGCGCCAAAATCAAATAACGCAGCATCGTCTTGGCTATCAGTGATCGACTCCAGTTCTTCACGCAGTGTCATTTGCTGCATTAAGAACTCAGGATCCTGCATCGTTTGCTGTTCGTCTTTTATATCAATGCTTTGTAACGTCAGCATATATTCAGCGCGTCGAACGGGATCTTTCAACGTCTGAAACGCATCGTTAATTTGCGAGGCTTTCTGCACCGCCTGAAGACGCGTTTTATCGTCTTGGCTAGCAACGTTATCTGGGTGATACTGGCGTTGCAGCTCCCGAAACGTTGAAGAAAGCGAGCTACCGTCCAGCTCAAACTGATACGGTAGCCCGAAGAGTTCAAAATGATTCATGTGCTCTCACGTATTACACGTTGAAGCTTTCGCCACAACCACATTCGCTACTGACGTTAGGGTTGTTGAACTGAAAACCTTCATTTAGGCCTTCTTTGACAAAATCTAACTCTGTCCCTTCGAGATAGAGCAAGCTCTTGCCATCGACGATTACCTTGACGTCATCGTATTCGAATACCTGATCACCTTCTTGAAGCTCATCAGCAAATTCAATGACATAGGCCATGCCAGAACATCCTGACGTCCGTACGCCAAGACGCAAGCCAATGCCCTTTCCACGGTTGTCTAGAAACGCTCTTACGCGATCTGATGCCGCTTGTGTCATGGTAATAGCCATAGTATCAACAACCCCTTCGTTTTACTGCTGGTGTTTTTTCTTGTAGTCGCTAACTGCTGCTTTAATGGCGTCTTCCGCTAAGATAGAGCAGTGGACTTTAACCGGTGGCAGCTCAAGCTCTTCCGCAATCTCAGAGTTTTTGATTGCAGCGGCATCGTCAATCGAACGGCCTTTTACCCATTCGGTGACCAACGAGCTCGATGCGATCGCTGACCCGCAGCCATAGGTTTTAAATTTAGCGTCTTCGATGATGCCTTCGTCATTCACCTTGATTTGTAGCTTCATGACGTCGCCACATGCAGGGGCACCGACCATGCCGTTACCGACGGATGGATCGCCTTTTTCAAACGAGCCAACGTTACGTGGGTTTTCGTAGTGGTCAATTACTTTTTCGCTGTAAGCCATAATTGTTTCCTCAATATGATTGCTCACTGTTGCCAGTTGGCGCGTTTTTCGTATTAGTGGTGCGCCCATTCAACGGTACTTAAATCAATACCGTCTTTGTACATGTCCCAAAGTGGTGACATTTCTCGCAGCTTGTTCACGGCCTCACGGACTTTTTCAATCGCGTAATCCACTTCTTCTTCAGTAGTAAAACGACCAAATGAAAAACGTAGTGAGCTGTGTGCTAGCTCATCGTCGCGTCCTAGCGCACGAAGAACATAAGAAGGCTCAAGGCTTGCTGATGTACACGCCGACCCAGACGATACCGCCAGATCTTTTAGCGCCATCAACAAAGACTCACCTTCAACAAAGGCAAAGCTCACGTTCAAGTTGTGTGGAACGCGCTGCTCCAAATCACCATTAACGTAAACTTCTTCTAAATCTTTGACGCCGTCATAAAAGCGATTACGTAACGCAAGTGCATGTTCAAAATCTTTTTCACGCTCTTCTTTAGCGATACGGAAGGCTTCACCCATACCCACAATTTGGTGGGTCGGTAAGGTGCCTGAGCGCATACCACGCTCGTGACCACCACCGTGCATTTGCGCCTCAATACGCACCCGTGGCTTACGGCGAACATACAAAGCGCCGATGCCTTTTGGTCCGTAAGCTTTGTGCGCGCTGAAAGAAATCAGATCAATTTTCATTTCTTTCACATCTAAAGGCACTTTGCCCACAGATTGTGCAGCATCCACGTGGAACATGATCTTGCGCTCGCGGCATAATTCGCCGATAGCCGAAACGTCTTGAATCACGCCAATTTCGTTATTCACGTGCATGATAGAAACCAAAATGGTGTCATCACGCATCGCCGCTTCTAGCTTTTTCAGATCAACTAAGCCGTTTTCTTCTAGGTCGAGGTAGGTGACTTCAAAGCCTTCTCGCTCTAGCTGCCGGCATGGATCAAGTACCGCTTTGTGCTCGGTCTTGCAGGTAATGATGTGCTTGCCTTTTTTCGAGTAGAAATTGGCAATACCTTTAATGGCTAGGTTGTCTGATTCCGTCGCGCCAGAGGTGAACACGATCTCACGCGGATCGGCATTGCAATAATCGGCAATGTTTTCGCGTGCGGTATCAACGGCTTCTTCTGCTTGCCAACCAAAACGGTGCGAGCGAGAGGCTGGGTTACCGAAGACCCCGTCCATGGTCAGATGCTGACTCATTTTTTCAGCAACGCGCGGATCAACCGGACACGTGGCTGAATAATCAAAATATATGGGCAATTTCATGTTTTTCTCCAATTACACCGACATTGGTCATCAGGAGCGAACGTTCACGCCTATGGTGGCGCTATCTTGTTTGACCTTCGAGCTAAACGTGTTTCTTGGCGCCAATGAGGCGTCCAGTTTAGCATCCTGACGATCTGCTACTTGCTTCACTTCGTTATCATGCATCAGCTCACCGAGCGTGATGTCGTTTAGAAAACCGCTAATACGAGCACTTAAGTCGTGCCACAAGGTGTGTGTCAAACAACGGGTTCCGCCTTGGCAATCTGCTTTACCTTGGCATTTTGTCGCATCAACCGATTCGTCAACCGCGGCAATCACCGCGCCAACGGCAATCTCGTTGGCTGCTATCCCGAGACGATAACCACCGCCTGGACCACGAACACTGCTGACCAGTCCCGACTTACGGAGCCGTGAAAAAAGTTGCTCAAGATAAGACAAGGAAATGCCTTGACGCTCAGAGATGTCCGCCAGGGGCACAGGGCCCTGCTCGGCATGAAGCGCCACGTCGAGCATGGCGGTAACCGCATAACGGCCTTTCGAAGTCAATCTCATAACACGCTACCTGTGGTGAATAGATGCTCAAATGGTTACATACCCGAGTATTTTGGTCAAGTATTTACCTGAGTATTTTTGTCAAGTTTTCACCAAGGTGTACGACGCCTCATTTGAAAGGATCAACGTGGGGAGTGATTATCGGTATTTTGCTCGCTCGATGCCGCCTGTTTGGTCTCCTTTTCCACCGAAGACAGCACGCCTCGTAAAATATTGAGTTCCTGACTCTCTAAACGCGCGCGATTAAATAAGCGACGTAGTTTCGTCATGACCATGCCAGGGTGCTGAGTACGGATAAACCCTGTTTTAGTAAGAACCGTTTCGAGGTGTGTATAAAAACGCGCCAAATCTTGGTTCAGCGGATAGTCTTGTTCAAGGGTTGGGCCTTGATAGGCTTGACTGTCCAACCAGGCGACACGCATTTCATAACACAGCGTTTGCACAGCCATGGCCAAATTCAAAGAGCTGTAGTCTGGATTGGATGGAATCGAAACATGATAGTGACATGTTTGCAGCTCTTCATTGGTTAAGCCAGTTCGCTCTCGGCCAAAAACGATGGCAACCGGATGTGTTGCGGCTTCTTGAATGGCTTTTTGGCCGCACGCTCGCGCATCCAGCATCGGCCATTCTAATGTTCGGCTTCTTGCGCTGGTGCCTATCACTAGGCCACAATCGGCCACCGCTTCTTCAAGCGTATTCACCACTCTCGCGTTATTGGCAATATCACTGGCCCCTGCGGCTAAGGCAATGGCTTGACCGTCTACTTCACAGCCAGGCGCCACTAATGTCATGTTGGTCAGTCCCATGACTTTCATCGCTCGGGCGGCTGAGCCAATGTTTCCGGAGTGGGACGTGCCTACTAATACAACGCGAATTTGATCTAGCATGATGTTGTTTTCGTCTCTTGCTCTGTCCATCTTGGATGGGATGGGCAGCGGTCTGTCAGATCTGCGCAGTTTATCACAGTGCAATCGATAATACTTCTCAGCTAAGCCTGCGGCTGGCGTCATATTTAGCAGAGAGCACGCGCTTATTGACGGTTAAAAAATACCCACTTTCCTTTTGCTCTGGCTCTGTTATACTCCGCCCCGCTTTCGTTCTTTAACATCCGTTGGGAAAACCGTATGCATCCGATGCTAAACATCGCCGTCCGTGCTGCACGGAAGGCTGGCGATTTTATCGCTAAATCTGCAGAAAACAAAGACAACATCGAAACCGCACAAAAAGGCACTAATGACTTCGTCACTAATGTCGACAAAGCGGCGGAACAAATCATTATCGATATTATTAAAAAGTCATATCCGGACCACACCATCGTTGGCGAAGAGTCAGGCGTGGCGGAAGGCAAAGATAGCGATTATCAATGGATCATCGACCCACTGGATGGCACCACTAACTTCATTAACGACTTCCCGCATTTCTGCGTTTCCATTGCTGTGCGCATTAAAGGCCGTACAGAAATTGGTTGCGTTTACGATCCTATCCGCAATGAGCTATTTACCGCTCAACGTGGTTCTGGCGCACAACTCAATAACAAACGTATCCGTACTGGCAGCGCCAAAGAGCTTGACGGCACCCTCTTAGCGACCGGCTTCCCGTTTAAAGCTAAACAGCACGCTGAAGGCTTTATCGCCGTTGTTGGGGCGTTGTTTGTCGATTGTGCTGACTTCCGTCGTACTGGATCGGCAGCGCTCGATCTTTGCTACGTTGCCGCGGGCCGTGTTGACGGCTTCTTTGAACTAGGCCTTAAGCCTTGGGATCTGGCTGCGGGTGAGTTAATTGCGCGCGAAGCGGGTGCCATTTGCACTGACTTTAACGGCGGTACCGACTATATGCGCTCTGGCAATATTGTCAGCGGTGGCGCACGTGTGGTGAAAGGTATACTCGCCAAAGTTCGCGAACACGCGCCTGAGTCGATGAAAAAATAAAGACACCGATAAGATATTAATAAAAAGCGGCGCTCAATGAGCGCCGCTTTTTTGTGCCTGAAGAAGATGACGGCTTGTAAACAATTCGCCACTTGGTCACTGCATAGCCCCACTCTAAGCACAGGGCAAGCGTGGTTAAGGCATCGCGTCGAACTCTTCCCCTTCTTTTTCCACTTCAGGGATCAAGAGGTGCTCGCGCGCAATACCGAGTTTCAAGGCCAGCGCCGAAGCGACATAAATCGATGAGTATGTCCCGACGGTAATACCAATCAACAGTGCCATGGCAAACCCATGGATCATCGACCCACCCAAGGTAAAGAGCGAAATCACCACAAACAAGGTAGTGCCTGAAGTAATGGTTGTCCGACTTAGGGTTTGTGAAACAGACGCATTGATGATTTCGTCTGACTCGCCTTTACGAAGCTTGCGGAAGTTCTCACGAATACGGTCAAACACCACAATGGTATCGTTAAGCGAGTAGCCCACGACTGTCAGCAAAGCAGCGACGATAGTGAGATCCACCTCCACGTCGAACAGAGAGAAAATCCCCAGCGTAATAATCACATCGTGAGCCAGTGCCATGACGGCACCGGAAGCTAGACGCCATTCGAAACGGAACGAGACATAAATCAGGATACAAACCAATGCAATGATGATTGCCAAGCCACCCGCTTCGGTCAGCTCGTCCCCGACATTGGGGCCGACAAATTCGATGCGGCGCATCTCGACGTTATCACCGGTACCGGCTTTGATGGCATTCAGTACCTCATTACCGAGGTTTTCACCTTCCATGTCATCACGTGGACGCAGCCGAACCATCACGTCCGTGGCGCTACCAAAGTTTTGCACCACCGCATCGCCAAAGCCTTCAGCGGATAACGAATCACGGATTAGGGCAAGATCAGCCGGTTGTTCAAAACCGACTTCAATCAAGGTACCGCCGGTAAAATCGAGCCCCCAATTCAACCATTTGGTTGATAAGGTGACCACAGACGCCGCAATCATGAAGATCGAGAACACGAAGGCCACTTTAGACCAACGCATAAAGTTGATCGACATGTCCGGTTTAAATATTTGAAACATGCTTGGGCTCCCTTAAATCGACAGTTTTTCGACGCGCTTGCCGCCATACACAAGATTTACCAGTGCACGCGTTCCCACGATAGCGGTAAACATGGAGGTCAAAATACCAATCGATAGTGTCACCGCGAAACCTTTAATTGCGCCAGTACCCACAGCAAACAAGATGATCGCCGTAATCAGCGTGGTAATATTAGCATCGGCAATGGTACTAAAGGCGTTGGAATAACCCCGATCAATCGCATGTTGTGGACTACGCCCTTCGTGCAGCTCTTCTCGAATACGTTCAAAAATAAGCACGTTAGCATCCACCGCCATCCCCACGGTTAAGACAATACCGGCAATGCCCGGTAGCGTCATGGTGGCGCCCGGAATAAGCGACATAATCCCAATAATCAAGATGATATTCGCGAACAAGGCACAGTTAGCAAACAAGCCGAAGCGGCGGTAATACACCAGTGTAAACAGCATGACTGCAACGAGGCCCCATAAACAGGCTTGTATACCCATATTGATGTTTTGCTGCCCCATGGATGGACCTATGGTGCGTTCTTCAACAATCGAAATGGGCGCAATCAACGCACCGGCACGTAGCAATAACGCAAGGTTGTGAGCTTCAGCTGCTGAGTCGATCCCAGTTATGCGAAAGTCACGGCCTAATGCCGATTGAATGGTCGCTTGGTTAATCACTTCTTCGTGTTTTTCCAAGATCACTTTGCCATTTTCGTCACGCTCACCACTGTCTTTGTACTCAGCAAATACCGTTGCCATCAGCTCGCCAATGTTACGCTTACTGAAGTCAGACATTTTGTCACCGCCCTCGCTGTCGAGCGAGATATTCACCTGTGGGCGACTGTACTCATCACGTGATGAACTGGCGTCTGTGATGTGTGAACCGGTTAAGATGACCCGCTTTTTCAATACTGCAGGACGCCCGTCACGCGAGCTCATTAGCTCACTACCCGGCGGAACACGCCCTGCCATCGCTGCAGATAAATCGGCATCTTGGTCAACTTCACGAAATTCCAAGGTAGCGGTCGCGCCGAGAATTTCTTTTGCTCGGGCCGTATCTTGTACACCTGGCAACTCAACCACGATGCGACTCGCACCTTGACGTTGGACCAAAGGCTCTGCGACCCCGAGCTCATTGACACGATTACGCAAAATAGTGATGTTTTGCGCCACCGCGTAGTTACGGATTTCTTTTAATCGCTCTTCTTTGTACACCGCGGTTAAGGTGCCGTCGTCTTCATCAATCGAGAAGTTCATATCCCGATAATTGTTCGACAGTAGCTCGAGCGCTTTATTGGTGTCTTCTGCGTTACGCAAGTTAACCATTACGCGCGTGTTATCTTCGACACGTAAACCACGATAGCGAATGCGCGCTTCACGTAAATCAGTACGAAAGCTGTCTTCTTGCTGGGTAATCAACTTTTCTAGCGCAGCGTCCATGTCCACTTCCATTAAGAAGTGTACCCCGCCACGTAAATCGAGTCCCAATTTCATTGGTGTTGCGCCAAGGGCGTCCAACCAAGAAGGGGTCGCTGGCGCCAGGTTTAATGCGACCACATAGTTATTGCTATCAAAGCGAGACATCAACGCATCACGAGCACTGATTTGCGATTCAGTGTCTTTAAAGCGAGCTAAGACAGTGCCGTCTTCAAGCGCAATGGATTGGTAGGAGAGGTCATTAGATTCGAGGGTTTGTTTGATGGAGTCCAGCGCAGTCATATCTACCGAGGCGCCACGCGCCCCGGAAATTTGTACTGCTGGATCTTCACCGTATAAATTGGGAAGCGCATACACGATGCCAATAACCAAGGCTATTAGCACCATGATGTACTTCCACAAAGGATAACGGTTTAGCACAGCATGCATCCTTTATGGTTGCGAGAATTAGAGAGACTGGATAGTACCTTTGGGCAGTACTGCCGTCACGAAGTCTTTTTTAATGGTCACTTCGTTATTGTCGTTAAGAGCAATAACAATAAAGTCATTGTCTTCAGCAATTTGGGTGATTTTACCCACCAAACCACCACCGGTCAGTACTTCGTCTCCTTTGCTCATGGATGCCATTAGGTTTTTATGCTCTTTAACACGCTTAGATTGCGGGCGATAAATCATAAAATAGAAAATAACCGCAAAGAGACCAAGCATAATAAAAAGCTGCATACCGCCACCTTGTGGGCCGGCTTCAGCCGCTGCGTGAGCTTGTGAGATAAACATTCAATCACGTCCTCGTTTTAGTTGTTGAATTCGAAATCAATCGAGCGGTGGCACTTCCTTGCCACGACGCGCGTAGAAATCCGCTACAAAGGCATCTAATCTACCTTCGTCAATCGCGTTACGCAAACCTTCCATGACGCGCTGATAATAACGCAAGTTATGGATAGTATTGAGTCGCGCACCGAGGATTTCATTACAACGGTCTAAGTGGTAAAGATAGGCACGGCTATAATGGCGGCAAGTGTAACAGTCACACTCAGGATCCAGAGGCGAGGTATCACTTTTATGTTTCGCATTACGGATCTTGATCACACCACCGGTAATAAATAGGTGACCATTTCGAGCATTTCGGGTCGGCATCACGCAATCGAACATATCAACGCCACGACGCACCCCTTCCACGAGGTCTTCCGGTTTACCCACTCCCATTAGATAACGGGGTTTGTCTTCCGGCAACTGCGGGCAGGTATGCTCCAAGATGCGATGCATATCTTCTTTTGGCTCACCGACGGCAAGTCCGCCAACGGCGTAACCATCAAAGCCAATCTCAGTTAGGCCTTCTACCGACACATCGCGTAAGTCTTCATATACACCACCTTGCACAATGCCGAACAGCGCATTTTTGTTACCAAGTTTGTCAAAATGATTGCGACTACGCTTGGCCCAGCGCAGTGACATCTCCATCGACTTTTTCGCTTCAGCGTGCGTCGCAGGATACGGGGTACACTCATCAAAGATCATCACGATGTCTGAGCCAAGGTCGTATTGGATCTCCATGGATTTTTCCGCATCCATGAAAATCCGATCACCGTTAACCGGGTTACGAAAATGCACTCCTTCTTCAGTGATTTTACGGATATCTCCTAAGCTAAAAACTTGGAAGCCGCCAGAGTCGGTTAAAATAGGGCCATGCCACTGCATAAAGTCATGCAAATCCCCATGCAGTCGCATAACTTCTTGCCCCGGACGTAACCATAGGTGAAAGGTATTACCGAGTAAGATCTCAGCCCCGGTGCCTTTCACTTCTTCAGGGGTCATGCCTTTTACGGTGCCATAGGTCCCCACGGGCATAAATGCCGGGGTTTCGACCGTGCCGCGCTCAAAAATCAAACGGCCACGGCGGGCGCGTCCATCGGTTTTCTTCAGTTCGTATTCCACGAATCCTCCTCAGTGCCAGAGAAACAGTCTGGCGTGTGTCTTATGCTAACAAGGTTTACCCTGCCGCAAGCTTAGATCACACGAAGCCAGGCTTCGCGTGAACTTAATTAATCAGGTTGTTGCTGACGGGTTATAAACATGGCATCGCCATAGCTGAAAAAGCGATAGCGCGCTTCAACTGCCGCGCGATAAGCGGCCATGGTATGTTCGTAACCGGCAAAAGAACTCACCAGCATGATCAAGGTTGATTCCGGCAAGTGGAAGTTGGTGACAAGCACATCCACTAGCTGCCACTGGTAACCGGGATAGATAAAAATCTGGGTGTCATTAAAAAATGGCGCCAGTGATTCACCTTTTTGCTTCGCCGCTTGTGCTGCACTTTCCAATGACCGTACTGACGTGGTCCCCACCGCAATCACGCGTTTACCTTGTGCACGCGTTTGATTGACCGCATCGACCACCTCTTGAGGCACTTCAGCATACTCGGCATGCATGATGTGCTCTTCAATGTTGTCGACCCGAACCGGTTGGAATGTTCCGGCGCCCACATGCAAAGTAACAAAGGCAATATTGACGCCTTTTTCTTTGAGCGTTGCCATAATGGCATCATCAAAGTGTAATCCCGCCGTTGGCGCAGCCACCGCCCCAGGTTTTTGGTTATACACGGTTTGATAACGCTCTTTATCGCTTTCTTCATCAGGACGGTCGATATACGGCGGCAACGGCATATGACCGATGTCGTTGAGTGTATCCACTACGCCTTTATCGCTGTTTAGCTGGATTTCGAACAGGGCGTCATGGCGTGCCACCATCTCTGCCGGGATCTGTCCGTCATCACCGAGGAATAATTCAGCACCGGGTTTTGGCGCTTTAGACGCGCGCACGTGGGCAAGGAAACGACGTTCGTCGAGCACACGCTCCACCAGCACCTCTATTTTTCCACCCGAGGCTTTGCGGCCATACACGCGTGCAGGGATCACACGTGTGTTGTTGAACACCATCAAATCCCCAGGTTCAACCAGTTCGAGGATATCTTTAAACTGACGATGCGCTACCTCACCGCTGGTGCCATCAAGTGACAATAAGCGACTTGCACTGCGATCCGGCTGTGGATAGCGCGCAATCAACTCATCAGGGAGTTCAAAGTGAAAATCGGATAATTGCATGACGTTTGCCTAGATAAAAAGCAGGCCGCTAGTATAGGTAGCCCACCGTGAATATCAAGCGAGCGAAGCAGGCAATCGTTTCAGTGCGCATTAATAGCATGGCGATATTTACGTTTGAAGCCTTTGCCGGATGATTAACTTTGGCGGATGATTAACTTTCGCGGATGATGTCCTTTTGCAGATCATTGCCTTTTGCGAATAATAGCCTTTTGCGGATAATAGCCTCGCGCAGATAATTGATGTGTATCACGTCCACCCCGTGCCAAGTGCACTACAGTTAAATTAATCCTGTGCACTGATAACAAGGAGGTGCCATGTTTACCGTTGATGATATGATGACTCGCCATCCACATACACTGAGTCCGGATCATACGCTTGATGATGCCCACCGCTTAATGCGCGCGGAACGCTTCCGTCACTTACCCATCGTCGATGATAATGAACGCTTGCTTGGGCTAGTTACCCAGCGCGATGTGCTTTCAGCCCAGGCATCGTCTTTAGGAAGAGCAACCAATGGCGATCATCAAATCCATACCCCACTCGCACAATTTACCGATAAGCAACTTGTCACCGTCTCGCCAGAGGCGTCGTTACGTGCCGCAGCATTATCAATGTTAGCGCGTAAAATAGGGTGTTTACCCGTGATTAGAAATCAACGCCTTGTTGGGATCATTACTGATAGTGACTTTGTCGCCATTGCGTCGACCTTGCTCGAAATTCAAGAAGAAAGCGAGCCGATGGAAGAAGGTGAATAAACAAAAGGGAGTGTTTCCACTCCCTTTCTGGCTTCATTTCCATGATAACGGTTTTAATTAAAACTGATCTTCTTCCGTTGAGCCCGTCAGTGCGGTTACCGAAGATTGACCGCCTTGGATAATATTAGTCATCTGGTCAAAATAGCCAGTACCGACCTCCTGCTGGTGAGCCACAAACGTGTAACCACGCTCCGCCGCAGAAAATTCAGGTCGCTGTACCTTCTCTACATAATGGCGCATTCCCTCACCTTGCGCATAAGCGTGGGCAAGATCGAACATGTTGTACCACATGTTGTGAATGCCCGCTAAGGTGATGAACTGATACTTGTAACCCATGTCGGACAGCGCTTGCTGGAAACGAGCGATGGTGTCGGCATCCAAGTTCTTTTCCCAGTTAAAGGATGGCGAGCAGTTATATGCCAATAATTGATCCGGATATTGCGCATGAATCGCCTCGGCAAATTGACGTGCTTCTTCCAGATCCGGTGTCGCGGTTTCACACCAAATCAAATCAGCATACGGTGCATAAGCGAGACCACGGGAAATCGCTTGTTCAATCCCTGGACGCACGCGATAAAAACCTTCTGCGGTGCGCTCACCTGCAATAAAGTCTTTATCATAAGGGTCGCAGTCTGAGGTAAGCAGATCAGCCGCATTAGCATCGGTACGGGCAATCACGAGCGTGTCAGTCCCTGCAACATCCGCCGCCAAACGCGCTGCAACCAGCTTTTGCACGGCTTCTTGGGTTGGCACCAATACCTTTCCACCCATGTGACCACACTTTTTCACTGACGCCAATTGATCTTCAAAGTGGACGCCTGCTGCACCTGCCTCAATCATATTGCGCATCAACTCATAGGCGTTGAGTACACCACCAAAGCCAGCTTCGGCATCGGCAACAATAGGGAGAAAATAATCAGTACCCTCTTCTGGGGTCCCACCTTTTGACCACTGTATTTGATCCGCGCGGCGAAAAGCATTGTTGATACGTTTAACAACCGAGGGGACTGAGTCAACTGGATACAGTGACTGGTCCGGATACATGCTGGACGCTGTGTTATTGTCCGCTGCCACTTGCCAGCCTGACAAGTAAATAGCTTCAATGCCGGCTTTTGCTTGCTGCACAGCTTGGCCACCCGTTAACGCGCCCAAGCAGTTAACATAGCCTTTTTTCGCACTGCCGTTAACAAGGTCCCACAGCTTAGCTGCGCCGCGTTTAGCAATGGTATTCTCGGGGACAAAAGAGCCGCGCATACTGACCACTTCTTCAGCGGTGTACGTTCGCTTTACGTTTTTCCAGCGTGGATTTTCAGCCCAATCCTTTTCCAGTTGCGCGATTTGTTGTTGGCGAGTCAAAGTCATGTTCCATTCCTCTTTGTTGGCAGAGCCTTGTCAGCCCTTCGCTTTCATTCCATGTTGTTGTTTTGCTTCCATGCCCATTAAGGCAAATACTCGTACCCTGGTAAGGTTAAGAAGTTAACTAGCTCATCACTGGTTGTCAGCTCGGCCATTAACGTTGCCGCTTGGCGGTATCGCCCTTGAGCAAAACGTTCAGTGCCCAGTTCGTTTTCAAGCACAGCCATTTCTTCTTCGAGGTACTGCGTAAATAGCTCTTTGGTTACCACGTTGCCATTGCTGAGCGGCTTTTGATGCTTGATCCATTGCCAGATCGACGCACGCGAAATTTCGGCGGTCGCCGCATCTTCCATCAAGCCGTAAATCGGCACACAGCCATTACCCGAAATCCATGCCTCGATATATTGGACCGCAACCCGAATATTGTGGCGCATGCCGGCTTCGGTGCGTTCTCCATCGCAAGGCGCAAGCAAATCCGCCGCGGTAATTGGTGCATCTTGCTCACGAGAAACCGTTAGCTGATTCGGCTTATCGCCGAGCGCTTTATCAAAAATGGCTTTCGCCGTGTCTGCTAATCCGGGGTGGGCAATCCAGGTTCCATCATGGCCATTATTTGCCTCTAGCGTTTTATCTTTTTCGATTTTCTCTAGCACTTGTTGGTTTTCGGTTGGGTCTTTGCTCGGGATAAATGCCGCCATCCCTCCCATGGCCAATGCACCGCGCTTATGACAGGTTCTCACCAACAGTCGCGAGTAAGCATTGAGAAAAGGTTTGTCCATGGTGACCACCTGACGGTCAGGTAGCACCCGATCAGGATGATTACGAAGCGTTTTGATATAACTGAAAATATAATCCCAGCGACCGCAGTTCAGCGCGACGATGTGATCGCGTAAGTGATATAAAATCTCATCCATTTCAAACACGGCCGGTAGGGTTTCGATCAATACGGTTGCTTTGATCGTGCCTCGGCTTAGCCCAAATTCATCTTCTGCAAATGAGAACACATCGCTCCACCACGCCGCTTCTTGATAGGCTTGTAGTTTGGGCAAGTAGAAGTAAGGACCGGATCCTGTCTCAAGCAACCGACGATAGTTATGGAAAAAGTAGAGCGCGAAATCAAATAAAGCACCGGGTAGCGGTTTACCTTGCCACATGACATGTTTTTCTGTCAGATGAAGGCCCCTAACCCGGCAGATCAGGCGCGCGGGATCATCGTTAAGTTGATAACGCTTTCCTGTTTCTGGTTGTTCGTAGCTGATGGTGCCGTTGATAGCATCGCGCAAGTTGCGCTGCCCCTCGACCACTTGTGGCCAAGCTGGTGCGAACGAGTCTTCAAAGTCCGCCATAAACACTTTCACATTGGCGTTCAGGGCGTTGATCACCATTTTCCGATCCACTGGGCCAGTAATTTCTAGCCGTCGATCTTGTAAGTCTTTGGGGATGCCACGAATGGTCCAATCATCGTGGCGAATCGATTGCGTCTCAGGAAGGAAATCGGGCAGCTCTCCCGCATCAATACGCTGTTGGCGCTGCTCGCGAGTGGCCAGAAGCCCAGGTATACGATCCGCAAATCGATTAGCCAAACTGGCTAAAAAACACAAGGCATCATCGGTTAGGATTTCTGCCTGCGCTGGGGTAACGGTCTCGTTAATTACCAGTGATTCGCGTAAGGTTGAGCATGCTTCTGTCATATCGCCTCCCTGGCTGTCATTTGTAATCCAATCACAACAAAAGTTATTTACGGACATCAAGTGGCATCTCACTCACTCAACGCCACGCTAGTTATCTTACGTTGACTCAACCTCGGATAAAAATCAACCTAACACCTCACAGATGTCAATCAAAAACCAATAATAAATACTTAAAATCAGATATTTAAATAGTTTAGAGCATAAGCTCGAATATGCTTTTTTGAATGGATTAGCAGAATGATGTAACACTGCTACCAAGATCATATTTTTGTCACTTAAGTGTAACCACTTACGTAATTAAGTTACAAAACAAGCCACTAGCAACTGAACAGAAAAGTTGTTTTTTTATTTAAAATCATAATATTAGCTGTAAAAATAAAAGCAGCACTCAGGCGTGCTGCTTTTTTTCGTGATAATAATCCAACGTCGGTATCGCGGTTTTTATGACACTAAAACAGAATATAAAACTAATCTTTTACCTTTAATGTAGAATTTATCACTGATTTTAGGTCAATATGTCTTTACCTGTTGGGGAAAGCAGTCCTGTCACCAGATCAGCGAGATTATTAAAAGTCTCTAATCGACTGGAAGATGGCCGCCATACCATACCGATATCACGATAGGCTGCTTTTCCTGGTGGGGTTTCTAGATGCACATCTAAATTAGCAATTAAACCATGATCAATCGCCATTTGCGGTATAAAGGTCACACCATTGCCGTTGGCCACCATTTGCACCAAGGTATGTAAACTGGTCGCCATAAAAGGATTAATCTTCTGCGAGGCAGTCATCTGACAGGCAGAGACAGCATGGTCGGTGAGACAGTGTTCACGCTCTAATAAAAAGACAGACTCATCGGGGAGAGATTCATAATCAACGGGCAATGTAAGCTGTGCTGCTTGTTTGCCGCTCATGACCATTTTAAAGGGATCGCGGCCAACAATTCGACGCGTCATGGTGCCAATATCCATGGGGAGTGCAAGGATCAATATGTCCATTTCGCCATGTTTAAGCGCCGTGAGTAAATTGGCGGTAGTATCCTCGCGCAGCAGTAAATCTAAATTTGGATAGTGTTGATTGACTTGCTTGACCACATCACAGAGTAAAAAAGGTGCAATGGTCGGAATACACCCTAAACGCACCTTACCATGCATGGGATCAGACTTAACTTGCGTTAGCTCCATAAGATCTTGGCTACGGGCGAGAATCTCCCGGCTTCGGCGTACCACCTCTTCACCCATGCCGGTGAGGACTAAGGTTTTATTGTCACGCTCAATCAGCTGTGCGCCAATCAACTCTTCTAGATTTTGAATCCCTGCGCTCAGTGTCGACTGGCTGACAAAGCATAATTTCGCCGCCTCACCAAAGTGACGCGTTTCTGACAGGGTAACCAAATAGTGTAGCTGCTTTAATGAAGGATATTTGTTCATAACGTCATATTTTAAACAATCGTATTTTCCGATTATAACAATCTATTAATTCCACTTTTTTCAATCTAACAAGTTAGCTATAGTTTGTCTCGCTTATATAGGAACCTGATTAACAGGACAACAATTAAATAGGAGCTGAGATATGGTACTCGTAGGTCGTCAAGCACCAGATTTTACTGCCGCTGCCGTACTAGGTAATGGCGAAATCGTTGATAACTTCAACCTGAAAGAGTTCACCAAAGGCAAGAAAGCAGTTGTCTTTTTCTACCCACTCGACTTCACTTTCGTGTGCCCATCAGAGCTGATCGCATTCGATAAGCGCCTGAGCGATTTCCAAGCTAAAGGTGTTGAGGTAATCGGTGTGTCTATCGACTCTCAGTTCTCACACAACGCATGGCGTAAGACAGCTATCGATGATGGCGGTATCGGCGCAGTGAAATACCCACTGGTTGCTGATGTGAAGCACGAAATTTGTAAAGCATACGATGTTGAACACCCAGAAGCGGGCGTTGCATTCCGTGGTTCATTCTTGATCGACGAAGACGGTGTTGTTCGCCATCAAGTCGTTAACGACCTGCCACTAGGCCGTAACATTGACGAGATGCTACGTATGGTTGATGCATTGAACTTCCACCAGAAAAATGGCGAAGTTTGTCCTGCACAGTGGGAAGAAGGTAAAGCAGGTATGGCTGAGTCACCTGAAGGTGTTGCCGCGTATCTGTCTGAGCACACTGACGACCTGTAATAAGGTTACGTGCCCCGCACTGAGCAATGTGCCCGCACTAAGCAATGTAACAGTATAATGAGGCCCGGTTAAACCGGGCCCTTTTTTTATTGTCTCTCAACGCCTTCCTTCCCTCCCGTTTCTCTACATGTCACACCTTGTCTGATTTGTTCATGACGCTTGCTCTGGTCACGGTTATGCTAGACCGTTCAAACAAGGAGCACCTATGACCGTCACCGTCGAAGTATGTATTGATAGTATCCAATCTTTATCGATTGCTCAGCAAGCGGGCGCAGACCGTATCGAGCTTTGTGCTTCGCTCAAGCTCGGTGGCCTCACACCAAGTATGGGTACCCTGTATCAAGCGATGCAACAAGCTCGCGTGCCTATTTACGCGATTATACGTCCACGAGAAGGGGACTTTGTTTATAGCCATGATGAAGCTGAAGTGATGCTTAAAGATATTGCCACTGCCCGCAAAACTGGCTGTCATGGCGTGGTGATTGGCGCCTTACGCCCAGATGGGACAGTAGACTTAACGTTACTCGATGCCATGCTGGCCGAAGCCCGAGGTATGGGGGTGACGTTCCATCGGGCGTTTGATCATTGCACCGAGCCAATGGCAGCGTTAGACGCCCTCATCGCGCGACCTGCCGTGGAACGTATTCTGACCTCAGGTGGTGCCAATCATGTAGAGCAAGGCAAAGAAACACTAAAAGCCTGGGTCGATTACGTCCGTCATACGACGCTTCGTATCATGCCAGGTGCTGGGATCACAGCGCATAATGCCGCAGAAATCATCGCTCACACCGGCGCACGAGATATTCACTTGTCCGCGCGTACCACAAAAGCAAGCGCGGCCCACACTCATGCGATGGCGACGATGGGTGAAGGTGAAAAGATCGGTTACCCCATCACTGATCCCATGCAAGTCAGGGCGGTAAAGCAGGCAGTCGCTCGATTCAGTTAAATGCAATACGCCAGCCGCTCTCACCATACTGTGATTGACCAAACCTTTTTGTCGATAAGCTTGTGTCCTAGAGACAAGGATATTGCATCTCACGGTTGAGTTTCCTAACTTGAAATGATGGTCTTCACAAAAGGAGTGCTGCTTTGTCGGATAAAAAGCCCCTTAAAATCAGCAAAAAACACTACGAAAAAAAATTACTTGAGTTGCAAACCGAGCTAGTCAAATTACAAGAGTGGGTAAAACACAAACAGCTGAAAGTCGTGGTGATCTTTGAAGGGCGAGATGCCGCCGGTAAAGGTGGGGGGATAAAACGGATTACCGAAAAACTCAACCCACGCGTGTGCCGTGTGGTTGCACTAGATAAACCGACGGAACGCGAGCGCACACAGTGGTATTTTCAACGCTATATCGAACACCTTCCAGCCAGCGGAGAGATAGTTTTATTCGACCGCAGTTGGTACAACCGAGCCGGTGTAGAACGTGTCATGGGGTTTTGTACCGAGGAAGAATATGAAGAGTTTTTCCGCACTTGCCCTGAATTTGAGCGAATGCTGATCCGCTCGGGGATTATTTTGCTCAAATACTGGTTTTCCGTCTCCGACGAAGAACAAGAAAAGCGTTTTGCCGAGCGAATAAACACGCCAATAAAACGCTGGAAATTTAGTCCCATGGATTTGGAGTCACGCAGCCGCTGGGTGCAATACAGTGAGGCGAAAGATCGCATGTTTGCTTATACCGACACCAAGGAAAGTCCATGGTGGGTAGTGGAGGCTGATAATAAAAAGCATGCGCGACTTAATTGTATCGCGCATCTTCTCACCCAGATCCCTTATCAAGAGATTGAATACCCAGACGTTATTCTTCCCGAGATCAGCAAAGAGGGCTATGTGCGCATGCCGCTTCATGACCAAAGTTTTGTCCCTGATAAGGTCAGTGAGTGGATCGATAACGACTAAACGCCTATTTGAGGAGCTTTTCGAGCTCCTCTTTTTGAATGTGACGAACATCTTTCCCTTTTACAAAATAGATGATGTACTCACAAATATTCTGGCAGCGATCGCCCACGCGCTCAATCGCACGCGCTGACCACATCACTTTTAGCACATTAGGGATAGAACGAGGATCTTCCATCATATAGGTCATCAACTGACGCAAAATTCCCTCATACTCACGATCGAGAGAATCGTCTTTACGGTAGACTTTCATGGCCGCATCAATATCCATCCGCGCAAACGCATCCAGTACGTCATGCAGCATTTTGGCAGCACGCTGACCCAATGCCTCTAGAGAAACCAAAAAAGGTTGCTGAGAATGACTGGCATTGTCCAATGCCATTTTCGCGATACTATCAGCCACATCGCCAATACGCTCTAGATCCGTGATGGTTTTAATGATTGCCATCACCAGGCGCAGATCGCTTGCCGTCGGTTGGCGCTTAGCAATAATCCGTGTGCAGGCCTCGTCAATGGCGACTTCCATGCCATTGACTTTGTGATCTTCACGAATCACATGGCGCGCTAGCTCTTCATCTTGATTGTGCATGGCACGAAGAGCATCGGTGAGCTGACGCTCCACCAGCCCCCCCATCGCTAGGACGTGAGTGCGAATCGCTTCTAACTCAGCATTAAATTGGCCAGAAATATGGCGGCTAATATTGTAATTATCCAAGGCCTGCTCCTTATCCGTAGCGACCGGTGATGTAATCTTCCGTCTGTTTATTTTTTGGTGTGGTAAACAAGGTGTCAGTATCCGCGTACTCTACCAAGCGACCCATATTAATAAAGGCAGTTTGGTCTGACACCCGTGCCGCCTGCTGCATATTATGGGTAACAATCACCACTGTGTATTGTTTTTTAAGATCGTTGATCAACTCTTCAATCGTCAGTGTTGAGATAGGATCCAGCGCCGAAGAGGGCTCATCCAGCAATAACACTTCTGGCTCAATCGCGATTGCTCGGGCGATCACCAACCGCTGCTGCTGTCCACTTGAAAGACCAAACGCATTATCGTTAAGACGATCTTTTACCTCACCCCACAGCGCCGCACCTCGCAGTGAACGCTCCACCGCATCATCTAAGGTTCGGGGATCATGAATGCCTTGCAGCCGCAATCCAAAAACGACATTTTCATAAACGGATTTCGGAAACGGATTAGGACGCTGAAATACCATACCGACTTGACGGCGTAACGCAGGCACATCAACTTCGCGGTGATAGATGTTTTGCCCATGTAAGGTGACTTCGCCCCGCACGCGACACCCATCCACCAAATCATTCATGCGGTTAATGCAACGCAGTAAGGTCGACTTCCCACATCCAGAAGGACCAATAAACGCTGTGACCTTGCCCTTCGGGATACGCATACTGATATCAAACAGTGCTTGAGTCGCCCCGTAATAAAGATTCAAATCCCGAATAGCTAACGCCGTTTGCTCGTTCGGTAAGTTTCCCAAATCTAAGCTCGGCGTGGCGCCTATAGGCGGGTTTATCGAAAACATCGAGCAGGATCCTTATCGTTACAGTTCTAATGCGCGATATTTTTCACGCAAATAATGACGGATACCGATCGCGGATAAGTTCAGTGCCACGATCACAGACACGAGTAAAAACGACGTCGCATACACCAAAGGTCGCGCAGTCTCGATATGCGCACTTTGAAAGCCCACATCATAAATATGGTAGCCGAGATGCATAAACTTCCGTTCTAAGTGTAAGAAAGGAAAGTTGCCATCAACCGGCAGAGAAGGCGCCACTTTCACCACCCCAACCAACATTAAAGGCGCCACTTCACCAGCGGCACGGGCAACCGCTAAAATTAACCCCGTCATCATCGCCGGGCTTGCCATCGGTAAGACGACTCGCCATAGCATTTCAGATTGGGTCGCGCCCAAGGCAAAGGCACCATGACGGACGCTTGTAGGAATACGCGCTAGCCCTTCTTCTGTTGAGACTATCACGACCGGTAAGGTTAAGATCGCCAACGTTAACGCTGACCACAGAATGCCCGGCGTACCAAACACAGGCGCGGGTTGCGCCGCTTGATAAAAGATATCGTCAATGGTGCCACCAATGAAGTAGACAAAAAAGCCTAAACCAAACACACCATAAACAATGGATGGCACCCCAGCGAGGTTAACAACCGCAATCCGAATCAACCGAGTGAACGCCGTTTTAGGCGCATATTCATGCAGATAAATCGCCGCGACCACGCCCAAAGGGGTAACAATCACTGCCATTAATAAGACCAGAAAAACGGTGCCAAAAATCGCCGGAAAAACCCCACCTGCGGCATTACTGTCACGCGGTGATTCAGATAGAAAAGCCGCCACTTGGTGCCCCCAAAATGTCAGCTTATCGACGCTGCTCATCGCATTGGGGTACCAAATATTTAGCACATTCTCGAGCGGCAATGCGACTTCATCACCATGGCTATCTTCGACAACCAGTTGCCCTGTTTTCTGTTTATCCCGCAGCTGTGCGAGCTTTTGCTCCAGTTGTTGATACTGAGTGAGCAACTGCGTGCGGCGGGATGCAATCTGCGATTGGGCGCGCTTGTCCAACGTCCCCT
The DNA here is from genome assembly GCF_001996185.1 of Salinivibrio costicola subsp. alcaliphilus. NCBI lineage: Bacteria > Pseudomonadati > Pseudomonadota > Gammaproteobacteria > Vibrionales > Vibrionaceae > Salinivibrio > Salinivibrio costicola. Next base: position 18,107 of record NZ_MUFR01000019.1, on the reverse strand, counting down.
CAAGTTCGCGAGATTTTTCCTCTAATCGCAACTGTTCGAGCTGATAGTTCACCCCTGCCAGATGGACTTGTTCAATTTTATTGATCGCATCACGACGTGCCGCCAAATCCGCCAGTTGCTGACGCAGCGCAGAAATCACTAATCCATGACGTGTACCGCTTTGATCAATATACGCTGTTGGCTTGCCATAAAAGACACCGTTCTCGCTGCGCTCAATCATCGCCATCTCAATCGGCGTGTGTTGGCTTTTTATCTGAAACGCAAGTAACTGACGAAAGTCGAGCCCTTCTCGTTCACGGTTGCCAATTTTAACCACCAAGCGCTGATACGCGGATTGCCGGTATGCGGGTAAGCGAACACCGGCGTCTATAAGCTGAGTCGCATCAACCTCATCGGTTCGATAAATCTGACCAACGACAGTTTCTACGCCCTGTTCCGTCTGTAACTCAAAACTGGTCACCGGTGTGGGCCAAAAATAGCCTAAGCCACGAACACCGAGCAAGAGTAAGACACCGAGAATGGCAATAAGACTGACGCTAACCATCCCTGCCGTCATCCAGACCCAAGGCGTGCCAGATTTTATCCATGGACGCATGCGCACTCTCATCTCAATTAAAGGTGACTGTATTTGTCGCGTAAACGCTGACGAACAAGTTCAGCCAACGTATTAAAGACAAAGGTGAAAACAAACAAAATAAACGCGGTTAAAAACAACACACGATAATGCGAGCTCCCCACTTCGGACTCTGGCATCTCGATCGCAATATTGGCCGACAAGGTCCGAAGCCCTTCGAGCAGGTTCCAATCCATAATCGGTGTATTCCCTGTGGCCATCAACACAATCATGGTTTCACCCACCGCGCGACCTAATCCCATCATCACCGCCGAGAATATCCCTGGGCTAGCGATGAGCAACACAACCCGCATCAATGTTTGCCAATGCGTTGCCCCCAGTGCTAACGCACCTTGCTTTAGATGTGGCGGAACCGAAAAAATCGCATCTTCAGCAATCGAAAATATGGTGGGAACCACAGCAAAGCCCATCGAGATCCCAACCACTAAGGCATTACGTTGATCATAACCAATGCCTAGCTCGTGGGTAATGAATTGACGAGCATCGCCTCCCAGCCAAATCTGCTCAATCCAAGGTCCTAAAGACACGGCCATTGTCCCCACTAACAGCAACACCGGGATAATCACCAGTATTTGGGCGTTGTCCGGCAAGCGACGGCGAGCATAGCGGGGGATCATTCGCCAACAGGCGCTCAACCCCAGCAACACAAACGGGATTAGGATCAACAACATAAAGACGCTAGCAATATGTGCTTCAACCCAAGGGGCAAGCCATAAGCCGGCTAAAAAGCCAATGATCACCGTAGGTAATGCTTCAATCGTCTCAACCGTCGGTTTGACCCATCGCCTCAACCCTGATGACATAAAGTAAGCCGTATAAATAGCCGCACCAATGGCCATTGGCACCGCGAACAGTAAGGCAACCACGGCCACTTTTAGTGTGCCAAAGATCACCGGCACCACACTCAACTTTGCTTCAAAGCTATCGTCGGCCGATGTCGACTGCCACACATATTGCGGCGATGAGTATCCCTCGTACCACACTTTTTGCCATAAAGAATGGAGACTGACTTCAGGATGAGGATTATCCACCGCCAACCACTGCCACTGATTTTGTGTCACCGCCATCAAGGCGTTGGCGCGAGGAGCAAATGCCAGCGCCTCCGGGACCGAGGTAAACCGTTTATCAAAATGCCGCTGTTTTTCACTGGTCACATGTACCAAGCTCAGCTGCCCAGTATCATCCACGGTGGCCACGCTTTTACGATGTAACTCTGGCGCTATTATTTTTGCCCCAGCACCGGGCGAAAACGTACGCACGTTGGTCAATGACGGCTCACCACTTTTGAGGACATCAAACCATTGCGTCAAGTCACCATTTTGATGCTGCAATATTAACGAGCGTCCCCCCGCTAGCAGCGTCATATTAACCACCGAGCTATCGTTCACATGAGTGAGGTCTAGGCGTTCGCGCTTAATGGGCATGTCATTATTAACCTGCCAAACCGATAAAGTATGATGCTGACGGATAAATAACCGTTGCCCATCGCCCGACAATGCCAACTGATTGACTGGCGCGCTCAAAGGGAATGATGTTTTATGCTGGCCGCGGTAGATCATCAATTGATTATCGGCAGTCACAGCCGCCAACACAGGCGCTATCGGCTGGCCATGCAAGCTATCCGGTATCGCCAGGGCAATCTTATCCAGCGGCTGTCTATTCGCATCCACCGTTACGGGTCCACCAAACGCAGATATACGCGATAACTGCGGGATCACCGCATCACTGGCTTGGTCATCGTTGCCAAAGCGTAATTGCCAAACGCCCACTTCACCGGGAGCATTTTCCACTGCGATAAAAGGCGCCGTTGCTTGAGCCCAACTCATCGCAGGATCACTGAGGGTCGATAGCGCGCGTTGTAAGACAGTTTCAGCCTGCGGGAAAGTTGTCTTCTCTTGAGGCTGTTGGGGCTGTTGAGGCTGTTGAGGCATCGATGACTGACGAGGACGACGCGCTACCGTCAAGACGCCTGTCTCATCCAAGCTATAAACGAGTTGATTACGATTATCAGCGCCAACAAACCGTGGCGCTCCAGGTGAAGAGACAGAAAAGCGTTCACTTAACGTCACACTGGCTTGATGAAACAGCGGAATCACGACAGTTAAAAGATAAAAAAACAGCAGCAACAAGGTCACTAATACCATCACACCACCAAAGCGCACTGTTTGACGCGTCAGTTTATCTTTTAAACGTCGCGCACGTTTGGTGTCAGAAAGTGATGGTGAGGAGTGGGTCATTTGCGCCTCTTATTTTAATCAAGCTCTTGATTGTATTTCATTACAATGACAATTTTGTGACAAATCGGCCCGCTATGATTATCCATATAAAAAAGTGGATGATGGCTAATCATACTGCCGCTTGCGGGCTAACGCCTCGACACCGGGACGGTGCGTTGCTGAGCGGTACGCAATAAATATGCAACAAACGGACTTTAGGCTGGCCCAAGTTGATATTGGGCACACTTTCGTGAGTTTACTGCCGTGAAGCATAGACAACACCTTGAACGACCTCAATAATTGTTTAAACAATCGTCTTAAGGATCACGCATGATGCATTTTGTTTTCACGTATCAACACACTGGATACGTTCCTACAAAGTGCAGCCAACATCAGCGTATTGTACAAAGCCCTTGAAAGGCTGTCTGACGCTTTAGCAGTCTTGCTTGACAGCCATCTTATTCAGTAGAACAGGATTTTCTCACACGCTATGACTTTAGACTCCCATCATGTCGACAAAGAACTGAGCTGGCTCTCCTTTAACGAGCGCGTACTGCAGGAAGCTGCGGACAAAAGCGTGCCGATTATCGAACGGGTTCGCTTTTTAGGTATTTTTTCATCCAATCTTGATGAATTTTATCAAGTACGATTTGCCGATGTGAAACGCCGTATCATTATTGATGAAGAGCGCGGAGTGGATAGTCACGCCAAGGAGTTACTCAGTAAAATTCAAGCGAAAGTGGTCAAGCTCAATCAAGATTTCGATCATCTATATAATGATATTTTGCTTGAGATGGCACGTCGCAATATCTTTTTGGTGAATGAGCGACAACTGTCGGAGCATCAAGCCCAATGGCTCAAACGCTATTTTCGTAGCAATATCTTGCCTTACATTACACCGATCATGCTCAATAAAGATGTCGATGTTTTAAGCTTTTTAAAAGACGCTTATTCCTATTTAGCGGTCGAGCTAAAAAAAGCCGGTGAAGAGCCAAAATATGCCTTAATTGAGATCCCAACCGACGATCTGGACCGGTTCGTCAAAGTGCCTGAGCCTAAAGGAAAGCGGCAGCGCAAAACCATTATCTTATTGGACAATATTATTCGACTCTGTGTTGATCAGATTTTCAGTGGTTTGTTCGATTACGATACCGTCGACGCTTATGCGATGAAAATGACGCGTGACGCCGAATACGATTTGACCAACGAAGTCGAACATAGCCTGCTCGAAAATATGTCAGAAAGCTTGGACCAACGCTTAACCGCCCTGCCTGTTCGGTTTGTGTATCAGCGTGATATGCCACCTGAAATGGTGAACAAACTCATCCAAGTTTTAAAGATTTCTGATTATGACAGTGTGCTACCCGGGGCGCGCTATCATAACTTTCGTGATTTTATCGGCTTTCCCAATGTGGGACGCCAGTATCTAGAAAACGCACCGCTGCCGCCTTTCGAGAGTGCCGATTTTCAATTGCAAAACAATGCGTTTCGGGCCATACGTGAACGCGACATACTGCTGTACTACCCCTATCATACCTTTCGGCATATGACCGAACTGGTGCGACAAGCATCGTTTGACCCTAAAGTGCGTAGCATTCGGATCAACGTGTATCGCGTGGCAAAGAACTCGCGGATTATCAATTCAATGATTGATGCTGCCAATAACGGTAAGCGCGTCACTGTGGTGGTTGAACTTCAGGCACGATTTGATGAAGAGGCCAATATCGAGTGGTCACGGGTACTGACCGACGCAGGGGTCAAAGTGGTATTCGGCACGCCAGGGCTAAAAATTCACTCCAAGCTGTGCTTGATATCTCGCCGCGAAGATGGCGAACTTCGCGATTATGGCCATATTGGTACCGGAAACTTTCATGAAAAAACGGCACGAATCTATACTGACTTTGCGCTTTTTACCGCCGATCAACAACTCACCTCAGAGATCCGAAAAGTTTTCGACTTTATCGAGAACCCTTATCGCCCAGTAAAGTTTAACCACCTGATTGTGTCGCCGCGTAACTCACGCCGCCGAATGTGTAAATTGATCGAGCGCGAGATTGAACATGCGCGCGCCAAACGCAAAGCTGGCATTACGCTTAAAGTCAATAACCTCGTTGATAGAGGCTTAGTTAATCTCTTATACAAAGCCAGCAATGAAGGGGTCAAAATTCGAATTATCGTCCGCGGCATGTGCTCGCTCGTGCCGGGCGTAAAAGGGGTGAGTCAAAACATCAAGGCGATCAGTATTGTGGACCGCTTTCTCGAGCATCCACGTGTATTTGCCTTTGAAAATGGCGGTGAACGTGATATCTATATTTCATCTGCCGATTGGATGACCCGAAATATTGATAATCGTATTGAAGTGGGGGCACCCATTCGCGATCCAAGACTCAAAGATCGCATCATGGCAATCTTGGAAATTCAATTTGCCGATCGCGCCAAAGCACGAGTCATCGACAAAGCCATGTCTAACGCCTATGTTAAACGCGGTAACAAGAAAAAGATCCGCTCACAAGTCGAGATCTATGATTACCTCAAACACATAGAACGCCAAGCACTCAAACACGCGGAAAAGTTGCAACATGACACACCCCCAGTCAAAGGATAAACCGCGCGAGATTGCTGCGGTTGATCTCGGCTCCAACAGTTTCCACATGGTCGTCGCACGCGTCGTCGGTGAAGGGCTTCAAATCGTCAGCCGCCATAAACAGCGCGTTCGTCTCGCTGCGGGGCTAGACAGCCACCATTGTCTTAGCGATGAAGCGATTGATCGAGGCGTGGAATGTTTAGCCATGTTCGCTGAGCGCCTCAACGGTATTGACGTGGATAACGTCCGCATTGCCGCGACCCACACGTTACGCCAATCTCGTAATATCGAAACGTTTATCCAGCGAGCGAATCAAGTTTTCCCTTACCCAATAGAAGTTATTTCGGGTGAGGAAGAAGCGCGTTTGATTTACATGGGCGTGTCACACACCCAACAAAATATCGGCCGCAAACTCGTCATCGATATTGGTGGCGGCAGCACAGAGTTAGTCATTGGTGATAACTTTGACCCCCTGCTGGTTAATAGTAAACGCATGGGCTGTGTGAGCTATAATGAACGGTTTTTCCCCAAAGGGGCCATTAGCTCAAAGCAATTTGCGGCCGCTCAGCTCGCCACTCGGCAAAAACTAGAGAGTCTCGCAAGCCAATATCGCCAAGCAGGCTGGCAAGTGGCTTTAGGGGCTTCAGGAACGGTGAAAGCGATTCGTGAGGTCATCATCGGCTTGGGTGACGACGATGGCATAATCACCCGCAAACGCCTGGATAGTTTGATTGAAACGCTACTGACATTTAAAACCAGTGAGAGCATCAATTTGCCAGGCTTATCAGCCGATAGGCAACCTGTGTTTGCTGCGGGTGTGGCTATCTTGTCGGGGATATTTGATGCGTTAGCCATCGAGTCACTGCGCTTTTCCGACGGGGCACTGCGTGAAGGTTTACTCTATGAGATGGAAGATCGTTTTCAGCGTACGGATATCCGCGGCCGCACCACAGATGACATGGCGGCTCGCTACAATATTGATCTGAGTCATGCTCGACGTGTACAGCAAACGGCGGCCCACTTTTATGCGCAAGCAGAACCGGATAAAGGCAGTAAAAAGTCCGAGCTCGCCGGATTGCTCAACTGGGCAGCACTGCTCCATGAAGTTGGCCTGAGCATTGGCTATCCGGGTTATCACAAACATTCAGCCTATATTTTGCACCACACCAATTTGCCGGGTTTTAATCAAGAGCAGCAGACAGTGCTCGCGACATTGGCACGCTTTCACCGAAAGGCGCTAAAGCTCAGTGAGATGCCCAAGTTTACTTTGTTTAAGCCGAAACTGATTGAAACCCTAATTTGCGCATTACGCTTAGCCTGTGTGTTGCACTCCCAACGTAACGACCAGCCACTACCTGATATCGCACTGAATGTGGATAAAAAAGGAACATGGCAGCTCGATTTCCCTGCAAGGTGGCTCCAAGATAACCGCTTATTAGCCGCCGATCTTGAAGCCGAAAAACAATACTGGCAATCCGTAAACTGGGCGTTGACCTGTAACGACTAATCCAATCCCAGCGCCTGTCGCTGTGCGTGTACCGTTTCTGCCGGCAATGGAATATATCCTTGCTGGCTGACGGCTTTTTGTCCTTGCTTAGAGAGAATATATCGCATAAATGCGGCATCTAAAGGCGCAAGCGGTTGATGCGGCGCTTTGTTGATATATAAATAGAGATGTCGAGTAAGTAGGTACTTACCTTCTCGAATCGCCCTGTCACTAGGGATAACGGCTTTGTCGCCATGACGAGAAATCGCAAGCATACGGGCGCCCGAAGCTTGATGACCGATCCCTGCATAACCGATAGCATGGAGTGAAGAAGCCACCGACTGTACCACCGACGCCGAACCGGGCTGCTCATTCACATCGGCTCGAAAATCGCCGCGACACAGGGCTGATTGCTTAAAATAACCATAGGTGCCAGAGACCGAATTTCGGCCAAACAACTGTAAGTCACGATGCTGCCAGCGGCCAGTTAAGCCCAGCTGCCCCCAGGTTGTAATAGGGTCACTCGCACCGCACCACAGCGTTCTGGAAAAGAGCGCGTCAAGCTGTTGAAAACTGATAGTACGAAGTGGATTGTCTTGATGGACATAGACGGCCATCGCGTCAATCGCAACTGGGACTGCGGTTGGGGGGTAACCGAACCGCGCTTGAAAGGCGTTTTCCTCACTGACACGCATCGCGCGGCTCATTGGCCCAAGTTGCGCAGTGCCCTCCACCAGCGCGGGCGCCGCCGATGCCGAGCCAGGGGTCTGCAACTGCACATTGACGCCCGGATGCAAGCGCTTAAATCCGCCTGTCCACGCCGCCATAAGATTACCGAGCGTATCAGAGCCCACAGAGCTTAAGTTGCCGGATATGCCGCTGGTACGTTGGTAATCCGGTAAAGGATGGGTTTGGCTTAACGCATCCAGACTCCATACGAGACAAACAAACAAGATAACGCGTTTTAACATGCGAGCCGCTCCGGCAACGTGAATGCAAACGTGCTACCTATCCCGACTTCGCTTTTAATATCCAGTTCAGCATCATGGTGGCTCAGCGCGTGTTTAACTATCGCAAGCCCTAGCCCACTGCCACCGGTTTCTCGCGATCGCGCTTTGTCGACACGATAAAATCGCTCAGTCAATCGGTCTAAATGTTGTGGCGGAATGCCCTCACCACTGTCGATAACCTCTAAGCGCGGGCCTTTTTTCGAACGATACCAACGCACCTGGATCTCTGCCTGGGCGGGAGTGTGTTTCACCGCATTATAAACAAGGTTTGAGATCGCACTGCGCAGCTGATCATCATTGCCGCGGACTTTCAACGCCGTGTCGACGTCAAAGGTAAGTACATGCTCACTGTTACCACTTAATGCCTGAGCCTCTTTTTGCAGCACATCGAGCATCGCGGGAACATCGACATGATGGTCGAGATCGGGTTTGGCTGCAGCTTCAATTTTAGACAGCGTAAGCAGTTGCTCAACCAAGGATTCCATCCGAGATAATTGCTCTGTCATCACACCATGTGCTTTTGGCCACATGGGTCCAACAACCATATCCGGATCTTCAGTCATTTCTAAGTACCCACGCAATACCGTCATTGGTGTGCGCAGCTCGTGCGAAACGTTGGCGAAAAAATTACGTCGCATACCTTCCAGTTGCTTTAACTGTGTGATGTCACGCACCACCATCAAATATTCGCCTTCCGCGTAGGGCATGGTCCGAAATTCGAGTGTGCGAGCGCTATTCAGATGAGAGCGCATTTCCAACGCCGTATCGTAATTGGCATTGGCGATATAACTGACAAATTCCGGTGCGCGGATCAAGTTACTAATATGCTGGCCGTTATCATCCGGCATGCGCAAGCCAAGTAGCTCCTGAGCGAGTTTGTTACACCAAACAATGGCGCCATCGCGCTCAAATACCACCACCGCATCGGGCAAAGACTCCGCGCCGTTACGAAAACGGCGAATTAAGTTAGCAAGCTCTTTACGACGCCGGCGGTTACGCTTTTGTAAGCGATAAATACCATTAAATAAAGGCTCCCACGATCCCGTACCGGATGGAGGCGTTAAGCTTTTGTCTTTCCATAACCAGTCAGACAGCTTTATTTGCTGGTGCAAGTGCCACAATAACATCGCTACAGTGGCGCCGAGTAATAACCAAGGTAGGCCGCCAAACAATCCACCTACTACGAGCCAAGGTAAATAAAAAAAAGCCAGCTCCCAGGCTAGCTTCTTCCAAGACAGTCGTTCGACCATTATATCTCCATATCGGCTCATCCCTTTAAAGGGATGTTCTAGCTACGTGTTGAGAAGCGATACCCCGCCCCACGAACGGTTTGTACTAACTTAGCATGTCCACCCGCCTCTAACACCTTTCTCAGGCGACGAATATGCACATCAACCGTTCTATCTTCAACGTAAACATTGGTGCCCCAAACATTGTTAAGCAGCTGTTCACGGCTATAGACACGCTCTTGGTGAGTCATAAAAAAATGTAGAAGTTTGAACTCGGTTGGCCCCATATCAAGGGGATCATCATTCGCTGTAACACGGTGTGAAACCGGGTCGAGTTTTAGACCTTGCACTTCAATCACATCTTCCAACGTGGTCGGTGAGACACGCCGCATGACCGCTTTCAGTCGTGCGATTAACTCTTTCGGTGAGAAAGGCTTGGTGATGTAATCATCGGCACCCACTTCAAGGCCTCGAACTTTATCTTCTTCTTCGCCCCGAGCGGTCAGCATCACCACTGGGATTTGACGCGTAAGCTCTTCACGCTTCAAATGTTTAATCAAGTTGAGTCCAGATCCACCAGGTAACATCCAATCCATGAGGATCATTTCTGGGTAAGGCTCGCATATTTGCGCCAGCGCTGAGTCGTAGTCTTCTGCCTCAACCGTTTGATAGCCTTTTTGCTCTAAGACAAAACAAAGCATCTCGCGAATGGGGGCTTCGTCTTCAACAACGAGAATCCGTCTAACCATGATAATTACCTAGTGTTATCATTTAACTGGCGCCATTATGTGCATTTATTATGACATTTTTGTGACCCGGCGCGAGCAAATTTCGCGTTGTGTTAACAGGCTGTGACCTAGCCAACACCTTGCTATGTGACCAGGACGCGGCTAGCGCCCCCACCTTGACTATCGACGCGCACTTGCGCACCAATGCGCTCAACCAGTGTGCCTACATGGGAAATGACCCCAATTTGCCGCCCGTCGGCTTGTAAGGTGTCTAAACAGGCCAACGCCATTTCCAGGCTTTCCGGATCCAGTGTGCCAAAGCCCTCGTCTATGAATAAGGATCCAAGTTGCCGTGTATCCGCCGCTAATGATGCCAGCGCAAGCGCCAGTGACAAAGAGACTAGAAAGCTTTCACCGCCAGATAAGGACTCAACACTGCGTACTTCATCGCCCATATCATGATCAACGACTTGCAACGCCAGTAAGCTATCGGGCACGGTTTGTAACGCATAACGAGGTGATAATGAGGCCAAATGCTCATTGGCAATCTCGACCAGCTGCGCCAGCGTCAGCGATTGTGCGAGATTACGGAATTTAGCTCCGCTGGCCGAGCCAATTAAATCGGCCAGTTTTAACCACTGTTCTGTTTGGCTACGCTGCGCGTCAATTTTCTCGGTCAGCGATCCGGCCTGCTGTTTGGCCTTCTCTGATTCGGTTAATTGGTGACGCAAGGTAAACAGCTGCTGCTCGGCGTCTTCTAACGCGTGTTGCCAGGCATCGTGCTGGGCGGTCAACGCGGCATCATCATCCGGTAGCTGCTGCTCATCAAACCACACTTGCGCCGCGGCAATCGCCTGCTGGCAATGGGTTAATTGTTGCTGACGTTCGTCTAAGCGCGTGTTAGCTTCTTGGTAAGCCGCTTCTACTTCACTGATCGCTTCCCGCTCACTGGCTCGCCAGGTTTCAGAGTAAGATAAAGCTTGGAGGATGTCGTATTGATGCATGGCTAGTGTCGGTTGCCATTGGACCCAACGTCGAACACTGGCGCGATACTGTTGCGCAGCCTCTTGCTGTTGTTGGCGCAAGGTTTGCTGACGTGCCTGTACCCCTGCCCGCTTTTCACTGGCTTGGCTATAGGCTTGTTCAGCCTGCGCACGCTTAGTCTTTTGCGCCTCGATTGCTGATTTATACGCCTGTTCAAGCGCCGCCAAGTCTGAATCGGGGATCAACGCCTGACGCGCCGCGCTGCGCTGTTGATGCGCTTGCGCCAGATTCACTAATTGCGCTTGCCGTGCCTGCGTGTCCTCTGACAAGCTCTGACACTGCTGGGTTAATGACGCTAGCTCGGTCTCTATCTGTTGTTTTTGCGTGGCAAGCGATGTTTTTTCGTCCTGCAGCGCACGGTAGCCCTGAATTTTTTGCTCCATCTGGCGAATATAACGTGCGGCGCCCACCTGTTGCAGGCTTGTGAGCCACTGTCCTGCACCGAGTTGCTGATCAAGCGCTTGGCTCACGCGCGTCAGCTGTTCGTGTTGTTGCTGCCACTGTTCATCAATGGCGTTCAGCCGCGTCTCACACTCGGTCAATGACTGATCCAGTTGATGTCGGCGCGCAACAAGCTGTTCTCGTGCGTGTTGTAAATCACTCAACGCGGCATCCATTTGCTGAATTTGCGCTAACTGGTGTTGACGTGCAGTGATCGCCTGATAACAAGCGTGATAGTCGCTGTCGGTTTGTTTTGCGTGCGCTTCTATCTCGCTCAACGTATCATCGAGGGGGTGTTCAGGCGCCAACTGCCACCCAAGCTCTACCATTGCGTCGCGTAGCCCGCGCTCATACTGCTGCCGCTCAGCCTGCCACACTAAGCCCTGCTCACGTAGTTCGGCACAGAGATGCTGGCTGTGTTGATGCTGCTTTTGCCAGTAATAGTATTCGGCGTTGTGTTGATTATAAGAGGCTTGCAACGCATCGACACGCGACTGTTGCTGCGCGATCATGCCTTCAATTGCCGGTGCGTGATGCAAGTAAGGATGCTCAGTTGCCCCACATAACGGACACGGATCGCCCTCTTTCAGCGCTTGACGAAGATCGTCTAACTCGACAACAGCCATTGCTTGTTGCAAGCTATGTTGCGCTTCATCAACCTGGGCCTGTTCACGGGTCAGCGTCTCTTTAAGTCGGTCTAAATGCGTTTGGCTGTCGCGATAAATCGCTTCATGCTTTTCAAACTCTACATGGTTATGCTGGCAGCGTTCTTGCCAATATTGCCAATTTTGCGCCTCATGGAGCAGTGACTCTTGTTGCCGTTTTTGATGCTGAAGCTTGGCATAACGTGCTTGGTCGGCTTCTTGTGCCGCGAACAAGGCTTCAGGGTTTGCCGCCTGACGCTTGATTTTCAATTGCACGCTGCTGTCATCGACCTGCGCAATATCTTGGTCGATTTTCTCTCGTTGTGGTGCCCACTGCTGACGTTGGTGGTAACGCGTTTGATATTCTTCTTGTAACGCGGTCAGGGTATCTTGGCAGTCTAAGTATTGGCGAAGATTGTCGAATACTGGCTGATAATGCTCAGCAATATGCGAAAAGTCCCCGTAACGCGCAATCTCCTGCTCTAATGCGTGAGCTCGCTGCGCCTGTTGTTGAGATTTTTCACGCGTTTGCGTGAGTGTTTGCTGGGCATGCCGGTACTTTTGCTGTTGTGCATTCAGCGCCATATTTTGCTCATGCATTTGGCTGTCTAATCCTGCCAACTGCGTATCTAGCTGCTGCGCCTCACGTATTTTAGGTTCGATATCAGCCCAAGCTTGCTCCGCTTCCGTGACCCCTCGGTTAGCGTCTTGCCAGTGCGCGGCTTGCACCTCATAATCGTCGGCTATCGCTCGCTCTTCGCGCGCCAAGTGAATAAGATCCTGCGTTAATGCCTGCTGCTGCCATTGACGCGTTTGCACAGCCTGCCAATCGTCTCTGGCCACTTGCACGCGCGCAATGTCATCCAGTTTTTGCCGCCGCGCCGCCACCCCTTTTCGCGCGTCACTGGCTTCATCCAAGGCTTTTTGGGCAGCGGCGAGCCCTTGTTCCGCCTGCGCCAAATGCGTGTGCTGCTGGCGATAATCATTCAGTTTTTTTAATTGCCGTTGCTGCGTTTGAATCTGCTGCTGACACGTTTGTTGCGCTTGGTGCAGTTGTTGCTCTTCGTCATCACTGAGTATGTTAATATCCCCAAGCTGTTGGGTGAGCTGATCCAGCGCGTTTTTTTCTTCACGCGCACGCTCATGCGCCATTTGCGACAAACGGCTGTAGATTTCCGTGCCTGTCATACGTTCAAGCAACGCCGCTCTGTCATCTGCCGAGGCTTTTAGAAACGCAGCAAAATCTCCCTGCGGTAACATTACCGCACGGCGGAATTGCTCATAACTGAGCCCCACTAGACGCTCTATCTCGCTCAGCACTTCTTGTTTTTTGCCCGCAATACGCTGGTCTGTGGTCAGGTTTTGTAACCAGTGCTCACTGGCTTGGATCCGACCGTCTGCTTTTCCTCGCGCGCGACGCACCGACCAATGTGCACGCCAGCGGCTGCCATCATGGGCAAGAAAGTCGACTTCGGCATAACCTTCGCCTTTGCCTCGAGACAAAATACTCCGAACGTCATTGGCTTTAACGCGGGTTGCCGGGTCGCCCAAACCAATATCGGCATCGTGTTTTTTATTGGATTGAAAACGCGGGATCTTATCGTAGAGCGCCAAACAAATCGCATCCAAAAGCGTCGATTTTCCTGCGCCCGTTTTCCCCGTGATGGCAAACAAACCGCTATCACCGAGTGGGCCTTGGGAGAAGTCCAACGCAAACGGGTATTGGATACTGGCTAAATTCTCGCCACGCAATGCCAGAATTTTCATGATTTATTGGTCCTCGTCCTGTTCCAATTGCTCCAATAAGTGAGAAAACGTCGCCGATAACGCCTCATCCGGCTCACCTTGGTATTTTTGCTGCCAGCCATGACGCAATACCTGAAACGGTTCTACGTCGGAAAGGTGTTGCTGGCGAAAGCCCGTATCTTGAGACGTCTCACGATAATGCGGCGTAATCTTTGCCAGACGCACAGGTTTGTCCTCAAGCACGGCTAAAATCTTCTCGCGTAACATCGGCTGTGGTTTATCTAACAGCACAGGCACATCGAGTAAGGGTTGCTGAGCGAGCGGCAAATCTTGCGGCGCCAACGCTGCCAAGCTCGCTAACACAGTGTCAAGTGGCGAAGCTTTTTCTGGCACCCGCCAGAGATCCACGGCACGCGGGACAATGTGAGGCGTCACACTCTGCAGTTGGTTACCTTCTAATGTAACGGCCAACACTTGATGCCGATAATGGCGCTCTGACAGTGATAGGGGAAGCGGTGAGCCGCAATAACGAATCCGTGTTTGTTTGGCGACTTGCTGAGCTAAATGCAAATGCCCAAGCGCGACATAGGCCACATCGTCACTGAAAATATCAGCGGGCAGCGCATGCTGATTACCACCTAGAATACGCCGCTCTGACATCTCAGATAATTCACCACTGGCCATATATACATGCCCCATCGCGATCAATGCTTGCATCCCTTTGCACTTAGCGCGCGCCGCTTGTTCGGTTTGCTGATAAACCTGTCGAACCCCTTCGATGAGACGATCATCCTCTTCTCCCAACCCTTCAGTACGCAAATCACCACTGCGTAAAAAAGGCACCGCGAGTATCCATGCTGCCGTCTCGCCACTGTTATCAGTGATCGGTACCATCATGCGCTCGGTGTCTAAACGCCCATCATTATCGCGGGCAATGGCACCAATTAAGTGTAAATCAAAGGCTTTTAGAAGCTCATGTGGGGCGTCGAGTTTGCTAGGTGAATCATGATTTCCCCCGGTGATCACCACATTTAAATGGGGCAATGCTTTTGCTATGTCGGCTAAAAAGCGATACAGCATCCGCCATGCGCTTGCCGGTGGATTCGCCGTATCAAACACATCACCGGCCACTAACAATGCATCGGCTTGCTCATCAATGAGACATTGCTTGAGCCAATCGAGAAAGACTTGATGTTCATATTGACGATCGTAACCGTGAAGCTGATGACCAAGGTGCCAGTCGGAGGTATGAATGATTTTTAACACAGCTGGGGTAATCCATTTTATTTGAGCGTTCGGCAAGTGCATCTCGCACAACACGCGAGTAGGGTTAAATTCTACGCTAATTGCAGCGACATTCGAGAGTGAATGCAATACCATGTTGCCTTTCTCACAACAGGATGGATAAAGCCTCGCCATGATTTGGTTTAAGAATTTACTCGTCTATCGTCTCACCCGTGATATTCCTCTCGATCCCGCTCAGTTGGAAAGCCAGCTGAAAGAATTCGATTTTACCCCGTGTGGCAGCCAAGACATGCAAAAATTTGGCTGGGATCATGCGTTGGGTAAACACGGCGATATGCTCACCCATATCAGCGGTAACAATATTCTGATCCGCGCGCGCAAAGAAGAAAAGCTCTTACCTGCCTCGGTCATTAAAGATGCCTTGGAAGAAAAAGTGGACGCTATGGAGCAAGAGCAGGGTCAACGCTTGAAAAAGCGCGAGAAAGACAGCTTAAAAGACGATGTGGTCATGGAGCTATTACCACGCGCGTTTACTCGCCAAAGCCAGATGTGTGCGCTGATTATGGCCGATAAAGGCTTGATCCTCGTTGATGCGGCAAGCATTAAAAAAGGGGAAGAGCTGCTCGCCCTATTACGTAAATCGATTGGCAGTTTGCCCGTGGTGCCGGTTGAAACGGAAACACCAACCGAGCAAGCGATGACAGAATGGGTCAAGCAAGGCCAAGCCCCACAAGGCTTCCACCTCGGTGATGAGGCCGAGCTTAAAGCGCTACTCGAAGAAGGTGGGGTGATCAAATGTAAGCAGCAAGATCTCACCAGTGATGAAATCCAAGCGCACCTTGAGGCAGACAAACAAGTCACTAAGTTATCGATGGATTGGCAAGAGCAAGTTCACTTCGTTCTTGGCGACGACCTTAGCCTAAAGCGGCTCAAATTCTCAGAGGAAATCCGCGATCAAAACGCCGATATTGACCGCGAAGATGTCGCTGCTCGCCTTGATGCAGATTTATCACTCATGTGTGGTGAGCTCGACACCTTGCTCGATGGCATATTTACCGCGCTAGGCGGACTGAAAACCGACTAATCCTTTACCGCATTAACCCTTACAAAGATTAGGTAAATTCGGCTGGTAGTGTGGGCAATGTCACAGTAAAATGGCGCCCACACTCACCTTCAACGTGAAGGTGCCTGACTTACACTCAGACTCAAGCTTGGAATTATGTTGACGCCAGAATTACTCTCTCCCGCCGGTAGCCTAAAGAACATGCGCTACGCGTTTGCCTACGGGGCTGACGCTGTTTACGCCGGTCAACCACGCTATAGCCTGCGTGTGCGCAACAATGAATTTAACCACGACAACCTAAAAATTGGGATCGACGAAGCCCATGCGCAGGGAAAAAGATTCTACGTGGTTTGCAACATTCAGCCGCACAACGCAAAGCTTAAAACCTTTATTCGTGATCTTAAACCTATCATTGATATGGGTCCGGATGCGCTGATCATGTCGGATCCTGGCCTTATCATGATGGTCCGCGAACATTTTCCTGATATGCCGATTCATCTTTCCGTGCAAGCTAATGCGATTAACTGGGCCACGGTTAAGTTTTGGCAACAACAAGGCATTGAGCGTGTGATCTTATCGCGTGAATTATCACTGGAAGAGATCGAAGACATCCGCCAACACTGCCCTGAAATGGAGCTTGAGGTGTTTGTTCACGGTGCGCTCTGTATGGCGTATTCTGGTCGTTGTTTGCTATCAGGCTATATTAATAAGCGCGATCCAAACCAAGGTACCTGCACCAATGCTTGCCGCTGGGACTACAAAGTCCATCAAGGCAAAGAAGACGATGCTGGCCAGGTGGTACAAGTTCAAGAAGTGACTCCCACACTTGGTAAAGGCGAGCCGGTTGATGACGTAGTATTGCTCGAAGAAGGTGGACGTCCCGGTGAGTTAATGGCGGCATACGAAGATGAGCACGGCACCTACATCATGAACTCAAAAGACTTGCGCGCCATTCAGCACGTTGAACGGCTTACGCAAATGGGCGTTCATTCGCTCAAAATCGAAGGCCGTACTAAGTCGTTCTATTACTGCGCACGCACAGCACAGGTGTATCGCCAAGCCATTGATGATGCCGTGGCCGGTAAACCATTCGATGAGAGCCTGATGAATACCCTCGAGAACCTTGCACACCGAGGCTACACCGAAGGCTTTTTGCGCCGTCATACCCACGATAGCTATCAAAACTACGACTATGGTTACTCGATTTCTGAGCAGCAGCAATTTGTCGGCGAATTCACTGGCAAGCGTCGAGGCGATCTGGCCGAAGTGGAAGTGAAGAATAAATTTATGCTCGGTGACAGCATGGAGCTAATGACGCCACGCGGCAATGTGCATTTCACCTTAGAGGCGATGGAAAACCGCAAATCAGAAGCGATCGACGATGCCAAAGGCAGCGGCCATTTCGTGTTTATTCCCGTGCCCGCTGATATGGATCTAGAGTACGCGCTACTGATGCGTAACCTACAATCAGGTCAAGATACGCGTAACCCATCGGGTAAGTAATATGGCACTACTCATCACCGATAAATGCATAAACTGCGACATGTGTGAGCCCGAGTGTCCCAACGGGGCTATCTCAATGGGTTCCGAGATCTTTGAGATCGAGCCCGATTTATGCACCGAGTGTAAAGGCCATTACGACAAACCGACGTGCCAGTCGGTTTGCCCGATCTCCAAGTGCATTATCACCGATCCCGATAATGTCGAGACCGAGGATCAGCTCCTAGAAAAGTTTGTGGTCATCCAAGGCATGGCCTAAACCATTAAAAGCGCCGCAAGGCGCTTTTTTATGTCTGCATCATCTACAACGATTAGCTAACGCTAAGTGCTTAACAGTAATAGATGACAGTCTAATATGAAGGGGTTACGTTCAGGCACTCAGGCTCGCACATGTCGCAATTGGTACCCTAGGGGTTAACATAAGCAGCTATTTACTCAGGGCTTAAACGCAAAAAACCCCAGCTTTTCAGCTAGGGTTTCTAAGTAGTGGCGGAGTGGACGGGACTCGAACCCGCGACCCCCGGCGTGACAGGCCGG
>NZ_MUFR01000180.1:0-329 GCF_001996185.1 Salinivibrio costicola subsp. alcaliphilus | reverse complement strand
TTTCTAAGTAGTGGCGGAGTGGACGGGACTCGAACCCGCGACCCCCGGCGTGACAGGCCGGTATTCTAACCAACTGAACTACCACTCCGCACCAATTCTTTTTCATCAAAGTCTTACATTTATCTGCTTTGATGATTAAATTGCGAGCTATGCGCAGGGAGTTTTGAAGCGAGACGCACAGTGTATGCCAATACATGAGCATCGCAGCTATCAAAAATCACAAGCAATAGGCGCAATTTATAATCAAAGCCTGGCGATGTCCTACTCTCACATGGGGAGACCCCACACTACCATCGGCGCTGCTTCGTTTCACTACTGAGTTCGGCATG
>NZ_MUFR01000179.1:0-330 GCF_001996185.1 Salinivibrio costicola subsp. alcaliphilus | reverse complement strand
ATGAACAACTCCCACTAAACGCTGCGCGTTTTGAAGGAGTTTCAAAAAGAAAGCCTAAGCTGCCTCTTTAGGCTGGTTCCCAGCCTGAATACCTAACGCCCAGTTTAAATTAACTTGCGCACTGGCTACATCTCGGGGCTTCTCACAGCCACAATCGCATGAGTGCCAGCGATCAGCTAAGGTTTTTTTCTTCTTAGCTCCGCAGTCTGGGCAGGTTTGACTTGGCTTAACTTGCTTTGTTGGTACTTCAACGTATTCGCTACCAGCTTCTTCCGCTTTATAGGACAGCAAATTAAGAGTCATGGCTGGCGCGGTATTCAGGATTTCCCG
>NZ_MUFR01000178.1:0-330 GCF_001996185.1 Salinivibrio costicola subsp. alcaliphilus | reverse complement strand
AGAGTCTATTGTGTGGGGTAGTGGTGCGGCAGGCTCTGTAGAAGTATGGGGAGGCTGGGTAGGCGCTGGTTGGGGCCGACTATACACAAGGGCGCTACGAGACGTTACTGATGATTGGTCTGATTGGTATGAGATATATACTAGCCGTGATGGGGTTCCTTTTGACAAGATCACTGGGCGCACACTCGCTCACATGAACGCTAGGGAAGGTTACTGGGGCCTTAACTCTAGTACTGATGGTTCTAACGGTAGTTGGATTCGCACACCTAGTGCCGGCCGAGCATGCGGCGTCGTTGGCAAAAGCGTTGCTCGATGATGAGGCAGTAGAAT
>NZ_MUFR01000177.1:0-330 GCF_001996185.1 Salinivibrio costicola subsp. alcaliphilus | reverse complement strand
CCCAGCGCTGGCGCTGGTCACTGCGGTGGGCGGAAAACAACCATGTCCACCGGCGGTATCCCCTAATCGTGCTGCGCCTGGCATAGCGCCTCCTTAACGTGCAATCACCATACGTCCATCAATGATGGCAAATAGCGGATTCGTGTAATAAACCCAGTCCAATTCTTTTGAGTTAATCCTTAACGGTGACATTCCTCGCTCGTCTTCTAACTTTACTAGCTTCCCACCCATATAACTTTTCACCGTGTACTCATGCCACTCACGTCTTGGTTTTACATCAGCATCATCAGCGTGTTCAAATTTACCCGGTAAATCCATCACATCAAAAAA
>NZ_MUFR01000176.1:0-335 GCF_001996185.1 Salinivibrio costicola subsp. alcaliphilus | reverse complement strand
AATTGAAGAGTTTGATCATGGCTCAGATTGAACGCTGGCGGCAGGCCTAACACATGCAAGTCGAGCGGAAACGGCAGTATTGAAGCTTCGGTGGATTTATTGGACGTCGAGCGGCGGACGGGTGAGTAACGGCTGGGAACCTGCCCTGACGAGGGGGATAACCGTTGGAAACGACGGCTAATACCGCATAATGTCTTAGTTCATTACGAGCTGGGACCAAAGGTGGCCTCTACATATAAGCTATCGCGTTGGGATGGGCCCAGTTAGGATTAGCTAGTTGGTAAGGTAATGGCTTACCAAGGCAACGATCCTTAGCTGGTTTGAGAGGATGATCA
>NZ_MUFR01000175.1:0-336 GCF_001996185.1 Salinivibrio costicola subsp. alcaliphilus | reverse complement strand
TCCTCCTCGTTGTCGCTCTCGTACAAGACATTGAGCTTTTTTGATAGCACCAGTAACGCTGTCGTTTCGGCAAGGGCTTTATCTTTGCGGCGTAGCTCTTTTTCTAGGCCACCGATACGTTTTTTCTCGGCTTTACGCGCTGCCTGCTCAGCCTTTTTGGATTGTTCAGCTTGGCCTGCACCGCTTATACAAGCGCGTTTCCATGCTTTGACTTGCTCGGGGAACAAGCCTCGCTCACGGCAATATTGACTCAGCTCGGCTTCTGACAGACTGGCTGTTTCCATGACGGTGGCGAACTTGGCTTCAGCTGACCACTGCTCGGTGTTTTTTTGATGA
>NZ_MUFR01000174.1:0-336 GCF_001996185.1 Salinivibrio costicola subsp. alcaliphilus | reverse complement strand
ATAACCTGATAAGAGCCGTCTTCTGACAAGTTTTCAACGTCTTTAAAGTTAGCAGTAGTGGCGTAGTCGTCTTTACCGCGCACTTTATAGGTGTATAGCTTCTTGTCGCCGTACTCTATGTCTGCGTTAGCTTTACCTAGTGAATTGTCAATCATTCGAGTAGCAACAGCTTTCAAGCTATCGCCGAAAGTCTCTTTCAGCCACTCGTCTAAAGACGCTTTACCTTTCTTCGCCTTTTCCTCTACTTTTTTCCATTCCTTGACTAACTTACCGCTTTTAGACAAACGCGCTATTTTTTGACGAACACGCTTGTCTGCCATACGGCCAGCAGTGTTT
>NZ_MUFR01000173.1:0-336 GCF_001996185.1 Salinivibrio costicola subsp. alcaliphilus | reverse complement strand
TCATCAAAAAAACACCGAGCAGTGGTCAGCTGAAGCCAAGTTCGCCACCGTCATGGAAACAGCCAGTCTGTCAGAAGCCGAGCTGAGTCAATATTGCCGCGAGCGAGGCTTGTTCCCCGAGCAAGTCAAAGCATGGAAGCGCGCTTGTATCAGCGGTGCAGGCCAAGCTGAACAATCCAAAAAGGCTGAGCAGGCAGCGCGTAAAGCCGAGAAAAAGCGCATCCGTGGCCTAGAAACAGAGCTACGCCGCAAAGATAAAGCCCTTGCCGAAACGACAGCGTTACTGGTGCTATCAAAAAAGCTCAATGTCTTGTACGAGAGCGACAACGAGGAGGA
>NZ_MUFR01000172.1:0-337 GCF_001996185.1 Salinivibrio costicola subsp. alcaliphilus | reverse complement strand
CCCAGTAATTCAAGGTTCTGCACTGGGTGCATTGAACGGTGAAGAGCAGTGGGAGCAGAAGATTGTTGAACTTGCTGAAGCCCTGGATTCTTACATCCCTGAGCCAGAGCGTGCGATCGACAAGCCGTTTATCCTGCCAATCGAAGACGTATTCTCAATTCAAGGCCGTGGTACTGTTGTAACCGGTCGTGTTGAGCAAGGCATCATCACCGTAGGTGACGACGTTGAAATCGTAGGTATGAAAGACACCACCAAGACCACTTGTACTGGTGTTGAAATGTTCCGTAAGCTTCTAGACGAAGGCCGTGCGGGTGAGAACGTTGGTGTTCTTCTGCGT
>NZ_MUFR01000171.1:0-337 GCF_001996185.1 Salinivibrio costicola subsp. alcaliphilus | reverse complement strand
AACAACTAAGGTTTTGTTTTTGCCGGACTCAAATAGAAGCTTTGTCGTTATTGATTCAATAAGACAAAGTCCAAGCACACTTGATTGTGTGAGTGACATTTCTGTCACTGATTGAGAACTTTACTGTCATTCTTAAAGAATGACTTGTCAGCTTTCCAGATTGTTAAAGAGCATCTCTTTTCAGAGTAACGCCTAAAAGCGTTAACCAATGGCTTGCCATTAGTTAGCGCTTTTTCAATTTGACCGTGCAATCTGTGTGAACACTCGCAAGAATAGCGTCAGTAAGGAGGTGATCCAGCCCCAGGTTCCCCTAGGGCTACCTTGTTACGACTTCACC
>NZ_MUFR01000018.1:0-72058 GCF_001996185.1 Salinivibrio costicola subsp. alcaliphilus | reverse complement strand
AACCTCTTTTTGACTCCCCTAACGCTTGGCGTTAAGTGGACGGCTATCTTAATCTTTTAAAAACTCACGTCAAGCGTTTATTTTTATTTGATTTTTTACTTCAACATGGCGCTGAGCGCTTGCCCTGTGTGCCGTGTCGATGGAGGCGCATTATAGGGAAGCTGATCAGATTGGCAACCCCTTTTTAGTGGTTTTTTAGAAAAAAACTGTCACTCGCTGTTTTTTTGCTCGCTAGAGTGTAAAACTGGTAACAAAGTCAGCGTTATCTGACATTGTATCGCGATATAAAGAGGGATTTGTGATGGCAAAACAGCTGCGCGCTTATAAAGGCATGACGCCTCAGCTTGGCGAACGCGTCTATATTGATGAATCCAGTGTATTGGCTGGCGATATTACGCTAGGCGATGATGTGAGTATTTGGCCGCTGGTTGCGGCACGTGGTGACGTAAACCATATCCAGATTGGCGCACGGACCAATGTGCAAGATGGCTCAGTCCTTCATGTCACCCACAAAAATGCCGAAAACCCACAAGGTTACCCGTTGATCATTGGCGAAGAGGTGACAATCGGCCACAAGGTCATGTTACACGGCTGCCGGATTGGCAACCGAGTCCTAGTGGGAATGGGGACGATTATTCTTGATGACGCTGTGATTGAAGATGAAGTGCTGATTGGCGCTGGCAGTTTAGTCCCGCCCGGAAAACGCTTAGAGAGCGGCTACCTGTATGTTGGCTCACCGGTCAAACAGGTTCGCCCCCTCACTGACAAAGAGCGTGCTTATTTTGCCCGCTCAGCGCAAAACTATGTCGACACCAAAGACATCTACCGCTGCGAGCACTAGATCACCAAGCTGCCATCGGGTTCAAACGCTTCTGATTCGATGGCCGCTTCCATTTGCTCTTCAATATCAAACCAAACTTGTTCGACAATCGCCTGCGCATTATCCGAGTCTACCGCATAGCCGGCGAGCGCAGATAAGGTGGTAAAGCGGACAGCGCATGTTAACAATGCACCATTAAGCTGGCCGTAGAAACAAACACGGGCCTTTGCCGTATCGACTTGCGCTTCGTCCGCAGCCAGAATAAGGGACTGATTCATCGATTGAGTGCCTCTCTTAACTGCTCACGCACACGTTCGGTTTGTGGCCGACAGCCGCGCCATATAGCAAAGCTTTCCGCCGCTTGTTCCACCAGCATACCCAAGCCGTCTAAACACCGCCCTGCTCCTAAGCGTTGCGCCCATTGGTTGCTGGTTGTGCTGCCAGCTTGATACACCATGTCATAGACAGTGGTGTTTGGGCCAATCGCTCCTTGCGGGAGAGGGGGATAGCTTTGATGTAAGCTCGCCGAGGTCGCGTTAATGATCACATCAACAGGCGCCGCCATGGGTTTATCCACGGCATGGCTGGCGATCGGTCCGGCCTCACCAAATGCAGCGGCTAATTGCTGGGCTTTTTGCTCGGTGCGATTGACAATCATCAGCGATGCTGGCGCTTGCTCCAGTAAAGGAAGCAACACACCCCGAGCGGCACCGCCCGCTCCCACGACTATAATGCGCTTATCGCGCAGTGCCACATGGTGGTGGTGTAAGTCAGTCACCAAACCGGCGCCATCGGTGTTATCACCGAGTAGAGAGCCATCGCTTTGCTTAACCAGCGTATTCACGGCACCGGCGCGGCGGGCACGCTCTGTCAGTGTATCAGCCCAATCATACGCTTGCTGTTTAAAAGGCACGGTCACATTGGCGCCGCGCCCTCCTTGCGCAAAAAACGCCTGCATGATGGTCACAAAGCCTTCAAGCGGCGCCTCAATGGCTTGATAGTCGATGTCTTGTTGGGTTTGTGTCGCAAACGCGGCGTGGATCTGCGGCGACTTACTGTGGGCAATTGGGTGGCCGACCACGCAATAACGATCGGTCATTGGTTACCACTCCCTCGGTTTAAGGTAGTCGCGATAGAGTCTCGCTTCCGGCGCATCGTCATCAGGTGACCAATTATATTCCCAACGCGCCATCGGCGGCATCGACATCAGAATAGATTCGGTACGCCCACCGCTTTGCAAGCCAAATAGCGTGCCTCTGTCATACACCAAGTTAAACTCAACATAGCGTCCGCGACGGTAAAGCTGAAAATCGCGTTCACGCTCACCATAGGGCGTAGCTTTGCGGCACTGTACAATCGGCAGATAGGCATCGATAAAACCTTTTCCAACCGCTTGGGTGTAGGCAAAGCACTGTTCGAATGGCCATTGGTTCAAATCATCAAAGAAAAGCCCGCCGACGCCACGGGTTTCATCGCGATGGGGCAGATAAAAATAGCGATCGCACCATGCTTTGTGATCAGCGTACACGCTATCACCAAAGGGCGCGCACAAGGCTTTGGCGGTCTCATGCCAGTGCTGGCAGTCTTCCTCGAACGGATAGAAAGGCGTGAGGTCAAAGCCACCGCCAAACCACCACACAGGATCAGCGCCTTCTTTTTCGGCAATGAAAAACCGCACGTTCGCGTGTGAGGTTGGCACGTATGGGTTATGAGGATGGATCACTAACGACACCCCCATGGCCTCAAAACAGCGCCCGGCGAGCTCCGGACGGTGTGCTGTCGCCGAAGCAGGCATTTGATCGCCAAATACATGCGAGAAGTTCACTCCCGCTTGTTCAAATACTTGGCCCTGACGCAGGACGCGACTACGGCCACCGCCCCCTTTCTCACGCTCCCACGCATCTTCAATAAAGTGCGCTTGACCATCTTGTTGCGCAAGCTGTTGGCAAATATCATCTTGAAGCTGGAGGAAAAAAGCCTTCACGGCTTGCTTATCAATTGTCGACTGACCGTGTGCCACGCTCACATCCTTTGTTACTGAGACTATGTATGTACTTTACCTGATCCACGCAGTGGGATCTTGACGGAATTTCATCTCCCACCGCTGACGCAAACGTTTTCCTTGCGATGAAATCTGGGTATAATTCGCACCACGCTCAGCTTAACTTATTCACGCTTGTCATCAAGAAGGACGTATTATGACTGTCGGTATCATCATGGGCTCGCAATCCGATTGGCCTACCATGACACATGCAGCGGCTATGTTGGATCACTTTGCTATCCCTTACGAAACCCGTATTGTCTCCGCCCATCGCACGCCACAGTTACTTGCCGACTATGCCCAGCAAGCGGCTGAGCGCGGTATTAAAGTGATTATTGCCGGCGCCGGTGGTGCCGCCCATCTACCCGGGATGACTGCCGCACACACCAGCCTGCCGGTGCTCGGCGTACCGGTCCAGTCGAAAGCGTTAAAAGGCATGGACTCATTGCTTTCGATTGCTCAAATGCCAAAAGGCGTGGCAGTGGGCACGCTTGCCATTGGTGAGGCAGGCGCCGCGAATGCAGGCCTCCTTGCGGCACAAATTCTCGCAACGGCCGACCCTGACTTGATGGCAAAAGTGGATGCGTTTCGCCAAACGCAAACCGAGGCCGTTCTCGCTCAGCCTAACCCACAAGGGTAACGACCATGAATATTCTGGTGTTAGGCGCGGGACAACTGGCCCGGATGATGGCATTAGCCGGCGCGCCGCTCAATCTTATCGTCAGTGCTTATGATGTGCGCAGCGGCGACATTATCCATCCTTTAACCCAGCAGCCACTCGGTCAAGGGCTCGATACCGCGATAGCCGGCGCGGATATTATCACCGCTGAATTTGAACATATTCCTGCCAACATTTTGCATCAATGCGAGCAAAGCGGGAAGTTACGCCCCAGTGCGCAGGCAATTTTAACCGGTGGCGACCGTCAAATAGAGAAAGCCTTATTGATGCAAGCTGGGGTGGCTAACGCGCCATACCGAGTGGTACATACACAGGCGGATTTAGAAAAGGCGATCGATGCTCTGGACGCGCCCTTGGTGTTGAAAAGCACGCTCGATGGTTATGACGGCAAAGGGCAATGGCGCTATCGTGATGGTGATGATCTCAGCGCATTATGGGCCGAATTGGGCGCCTTTCTTGCCGCGCCCGAGCAGCGCGATGGTCAAGCGATCATTGCTGAGGCCATGATCCCTTTTGAGCGTGAAGTGTCACTAATTGGTGTACGTGGTGCCAATGGCGAATTTGCCAGCTACAGCCTAACCCAAAACCATCACCACAACGGCGTACTGACTTTGTCGGTGGCACGGCCTGACGAACAGGATTTGCAGTTACAAGCGGCTGAAATGGTGAAAAAGATTGCCGACACACTCAATTATGTGGGTGTGCTCGCGGTCGAATTTTTTGATGTTGACGGTCGCTTGCTGGTGAACGAAATCGCACCTCGAGTCCATAACTCGGGCCACTGGACCCAGCAAGGTAGCGCCTGTTGTCAGTTTGAAAACCACTTGCGTGCGGTCAGCGGCTTACCGCTTGGCGCTACCCGTTTGGTTCAGCCCACTGCGATGATCAATATTTTGGGTCAAGGTAGTATCCCGCTTGCGACCTATCGCGACGCCCATGTGCATTGGTACAACAAAACGCCTCTCCCAGGGCGCAAAGTGGGCCATATCAATGTCACGGCCACCTCGAACGCCGCGCTTGCCACCACGTTAGCGAGCCTCGCCAGCTACCTGCCCAACGATGCTTTTCACGGCTTAAAATCGGCTGCATTGGCTCTCGCCGCGCAAACCGATTAATCCTCGCTCTCCGACTCTGCAGCCGATTCATCTTGAATCGCGCTGCAGGGCTTATCGGCACATTGATGCACGGTTTTCCCACCTTTTTTACGCTCGACCAAGAGTGCAAAACCACATGCCTCGCAGGTACCAGCTATCGGTTGTGCATTCACGGCAAAATGGCACTTAGGGTACTGATCACAGGCAAAAAAGCGCTTGCCATAGCGCGAGGTGCGCTCCACCAGCCCACCTTTGTGGCAGGCTGGGCAGGTCAGAGTGGTGTGATCGGGTTCATCTGGTTTTTCGATATGCGTGCATTGCGGGAACTGATCACAGCCAATAAACATGCCGAATCGACCTTGACGCAACACCAATTCCCCCTGCTGACACGCCGGACAGGCCACGCCAAGCGCTTTCACCACATGGCCATCACCATGGTGTAACGCTTTGGTATAGTGGCAGTCTGGATAGGCCGTACAGGCCAGAAACGGGCCTCGTTTGCCCGATTTAAACGCAAGAGCGCTGCCACATTCCGGGCAGCGCTCATGGGTCTTCGGGGTGTTATCTGTATTCATTCACACCTTTACTGTAATTGATAAGCGTTAATGCACGTACCCCTCTTGTGCGTCGTACAGCATGTCTTCCATTTGCGTATACGCGCGCTCATTACCTGGCACGTTAAACAGCACCATTAGGATCACCCATTTTAGATCATCCAAACCAAACTCTTGCGTTTCTAACTCCATCACCCGATCGATCACCATCTCACGCGTTTCTGGTGACAGCACCCCAGCTTGTTCTAAAAACAATAAAAAACCTCGGCTTTCTTGATCGAGAAAACGGGTTTCTTGCTCCGTGAATACACGAATCGAGCTCTGTGCACTGCCTGTTAGATAGGGCTGTTTATCCGCGTTTTGTAACTGAGCTAATTTTTCCAGCCAGTTTAGGGCCTTATAAATATCATCTTGATGAAAACCCGCACGGGACAATTCATCCGCTAACTCGTCCTGATCGATAATGACCTCGACATCACTGTGGATGTAGGTTTCAAACAGGTACATAAGAATGTCCATCATGGCTAGCCCCTCCTCGTTCTGACATAGCCACCGGGTACTGCTGCTACAAGCCCCTGGAGTTCTAAGTCTAACAACTGCATCATGATTTCGTGAACCGGTTGGTTGCAGCGCTCAGCTAGTACGTCGACACACGTCGCGTTAGTCCCTACGTTAGCCAACAGCGTGGGAAATGGCAATCCTTGATCGGCATCTAACTTGGGCGCATCACTAAATAATTCGCTTTGTTGGCTCACTGCAAACTGAACCAAACTGTCTACTTCACTTAAAATATCATCCACACTGTCCGTCAAGGTTGCGCCCTGCTTGATCAATTGATGGCATCCACGCGCTTGGACCTGATCGATTGGGCCTGGGATCGCAAACACCCCTCGATTTTGCTCAAGTGCGTAGCGCGCGGTAATCAATGAGCCACTTTGCGGTGCAGCCTCCACTACTAATACGCCCGCTGATAAGCCACTGATCAGACGGTTACGACGAGGAAAGTGTTCCGCCCGTGGCGGCGCATCTGGCCAGAACTCGGACACCAACGCCCCTTGCGTAATAATTTGGCTGGCTAAGTCACGGTGACGTGCAGGATAAATACGCCCTAGCCCGCTGCCGAGCACCGCCAATGTTTGTCCATTGCCGTCTAAGGCACCTTTATGCGCCCGCCCATCAATGCCCAAGGCTAAACCGCTGGTAATGGTCAACCCGTAGTCGGCCAACTGTTTGGCAAAGTGATAAGCCGTCGTCAATCCAGATTGGGTGGCATGACGACTGCCAACCATGGCGAGCTGGGGCTTGGCTAAGGCGCTGGGATCACCTTGAACATAGAGAATGAGAGGCGCGCTGGCGATTTCTTTTAACAACGAGGGATAAGCGGGATGATCAAAACACAATAAGTGGCAATCGGGCGCTTCGGCCCAGCGCAAGCTCGCATTGATTAACGCCTGATTTGGGCTGCATATCGCCTGGCATTGATCCTCACTTAATCCAATCGCGGCCAACGCCTGCTGAGATTGCTGATGGATAGCCTCGACCGGCCATGTCGATAAGAGTTTTCGACGTTGCCTGGCCCGTAGCCGTGGCACTTGAGCCAAGGTTAACCACGCGTATAACGTCTCATCTTTCATGACTGATCCGAGCGCTTGAAGGCGGAATCGCCTGCATACCCGCTTTAATCGGCTGAGTGGCTTGCTGTACGACAGCCAAACTCATCCATGGATAGGAACGGATAACCATCAGCTCACCGATTTTGACGTTCGGTAATACAGTGACCTCAGGTGGGGTTTTATCGGCTTGTGCTTGATACTGGTACTCACCTGGCTGATTCACGACCTGTTTTCCAGACTGAGTAACTTCAAATACTTGCCCGGCCGAAACCTGCGCCTTTGCCCCTTTATCCAGAACGACTAACTGCCCTTGAGCCACGTATTCACTGCCGTAAAGGTGACCCAATAAGGTCGCTTTGGTTTTCGCTGGATAAGGCCAGAATGGCGCCTGAACACGGTCGGGGGCCGGCAATAGGACGTCATTGGGTCGTATCTCTTGATTGACCTGAGTCAGTGTCATCACGCTATAGTTCGACGCCACGTCGGTGATTGAACCACTGGCCACGTGCGTCAAGCTAACCATTTGCGGGCGATTATCAGCCGTCTGATCTGCGCGTTGATGCGAAAAGGTGTGCGCGACCCGATATACCTGCCAATCGATCGCGTGTAATGCGGCATCGATATACACAGTGTCTGCCGCCGATAAAAGGCGACGCCCCTCAGGCGAGCCCAACACCCTGGGTAACGCAACTAATCGTGCTTTCTCAATCAAGGTATCTTGTGCTACGTGGGGTAAGAGTAAGGGCCCAACACTGGGCACAGGCGATGCCGGTTCGTCTGCGGCTATCGTGTGAGAGGCTTGGTATGTTAGATGCGGTTTCCCTTGTTGCCACTTAAGTGTCAACGTATCGCCCGGGTAGATAAGATGTGGATCCTTTATACTTGGGTTGTCGTACCATACCTTTGGCCAATGCCAAGGGTCAGCAAAAAAGGTAGCGGCAATATCCCAAAGCGTATCGCCACGCTCAACGGTATAACGTGTTTCACTCTTTTGTGCCGCCACACTGAACGGGAGTAGCGCTGTCAATAGGACTGTCATAGCAAGCCTACACAGTTTCTTTGTCATCGTCGTCTTCCTTGTCAGACAGAACGCGCTGATGCTGTCAATTGGCTGGCAAAATGTCTAGAATTAACCCAATTATCCCGTGCCGCATTCGGCACAGTTCAATTTTTGCGAGACGTTATGGCTTTACTGAACGTATTAACATTTCCAGATGAGCGCCTTCGCACCGTTGCGAAACCGGTGGATACCGTTACCCCTGAGATCCAGAAAATGGCCGATGACATGATTGAAACCATGTACGACCAAGACGGTATCGGTCTTGCCGCTACTCAGGTTGATTTTCACCAACGCATGGTCGTGATCGATGTATCAGAAACGCGTGACGAGCCTATGGTGCTGATCAACCCTGAAATTATCGACAAGCGCGGTGAAGACGGTATTGAAGAAGGGTGCCTCTCTGTGCCGAGCTCACGTGCCTTAGTGCCTCGAGCAGCCGAAGTGACGGTCAAAGCACTCGATCGTGACGGCAATCCATTTCAGTTCGATGCAGACGACTTACTGGCGATTTGTATTCAACACGAGCTTGACCACTTAGAAGGCAAGCTATTCGTTGATTATCTATCACCATTGAAGCGCCAACGTATCAAGCAAAAAATGGAAAAACTCAAACGCGCTAACCAAAAAGTAAGCTGAGGTCACTTTGAGCAAACCGCTGCGTATAGTATTTGCGGGCACGCCGGACTTTGCCGCGCGCCATTTACAAGCCTTACTCGACAGTGAGCATGAGGTCATTGCGGTCTATAGCCGCGAAGATAAACCAGCAGGACGGGGCAAAAAGCTCACGGCGAGCCCAGTTAAACAACTGGCGATTGAACATGCACTCCCGGTATACCAGCCTCGCACGTTGCGTGACGAAACGGCACAGGCCGAGTTAGCCGCGCTCGATGCCGACGTTCTGGTGGTGGTCGCCTATGGACTTATTTTGCCGAAAGCCGTGTTAACGATCCCAAGATTGGGCTGCGTTAATGTGCATGGCTCAATTTTGCCACGTTGGCGGGGGGCCGCACCGATTGAGCGAGCGGTCTGGGCAGGCGATAACGAAACCGGCGTCACCATCATGCAGATGGATGAAGGGCTCGATACCGGTGACATGTTAAAAATCGCCACCTTACCGATTGATGACAAAGAAACCAGTGGCAGTCTGTATGAGCGCTTGGCTGAGCTGGGTCCACAGGCACTGATTGATTGCCTCAATGATATGGCCAACGGCATTATATTGGCTGAACCGCAAAATGACGCCAAAGCCAATTACGCCGAAAAGCTAACCAAGCAAGAAGCTCATATCGATTGGCATCAAGACGCGGCGTTTATCGAACGCTGTGTACGCGCATTCAATCCTCGCCCGGTGAGTTTTTTCACCTTAGGTGAGCAAAATATCAAAGTGTGGGGCGCGAACGCACTCGATATTGATGTTGATGCTGCGCCGGGGACCGTCATTAACACTGATAAACACGGTATTCAAATTGCGACCGGCAAAGGTGTTCTTCAGCTGACACACCTACAGCCACCGGGCAAGAAAGCCATGCAGGCTCACGAGCTGCTCAATGCGCGTCGCGAGTGGTTTGAAACCGGCACCCAATTAGTATAAAGGGTGCGTTTTGTAGCAACATCGTTTAAGGCCAGTACGCTGGCCTTTTTTAATGTAACAGGCGACGCTATCGTCTGATGCCATTTTGGCCTTTTAATGGGTAAACATATGAATGTAAGAGCCGCGGCTGCCCGCGTTCTATATCAAGTGGTCGATCAAGGCCAATCCCTCTCGCAGCAACTGCCACTTGCGCAGCAGCACATCGCACCACGGGATGCGGCATTACTGCAAGAGATCTGCTACGGCACCTTACGTTGGTTGCCGCGTTTAGAGCATATCGTGCAAGCTTTGATGGACAAACCATTAAAAGGTAAGCAACGTGTGTTTCATCACCTGTTACTCGTTGGCCTCTATCAACTCGGCTATATGCGTATTCCGGCCCATGCCGCGGTGGCGGAAACGGTCAACGCGACCAAAACACTCAAGCGTCCGCAGTTACGTGGCCTTATCAATGCGATATTGCGTAACTATCAACGCGATCAAGCCTCGCTCGATGATGCCAGTCAAGCCGAGTCCGCCGGGCAACACTGCCATCCCAGCTGGTTATTAACGCGTCTTCAACAGGCCTACCCTAACCAGTGGCAAGAGATTATTGCGGCGAACCATCAAAAAGCCCCCATGTGGTTGCGCGTAAACCGCCAGCATCATACTCAGGCAAGCTACCTTGCTGAACTGCAAGCAGCTGGTATCGCTGGTTCTCCGCACACCCAAGCTTTGGACGCAATCAAGCTCGACGCACCGTGCGACGTAACACGTTTGCCAGGCTTTACCCAAGGTTGGGTATCGGTACAAGATGCCGCCGCACAACTCGCTGTCGACTACCTCCAGCCCGATTCAGCAGAGCACATTCTCGACTGCTGTGCCGCCCCCGGTGGCAAAACCTGTCATATTCTTGAACATCAGCCTGATGCGATCGTCACTGCCATTGATGCCGATGAAAATCGCTTGTCGCGGATCAAAGAGAACCTATCGCGCTTAGGGCTTAATGCTGAGGTGAAACACGCCGATGCTCGCTTGCCGAGCGCTTGGCACACGGGCCCAGCATTTGATCGCATTTTGCTAGATGCGCCCTGCTCGGCCACAGGTGTGATCCGTCGCCATCCGGACATTAAATGGCTAAGACGCGATAGCGATATTCAAGCCTTGGTCACGTTACAAGCGGAGATTTTAGACGCAATGTGGCAGCAATTGGCGCCAGGCGGTACGCTGGTCTACGCGACCTGCTCGGTATTACCGGATGAAAACGCGACACAAATTCGCGCCTTTTTAACTCGCGAGCCAACAGCAATATTGCGCACCGGCACCCACGACCAGCCAGGACGACAAATTCTCCCCGGAGAACACGACATGGACGGCTTCTATTACGCATGCCTAAAAAAGCCAACCGGCAAGTAACGAGGCAGGGAGTAACAACAACATGAAAATCATTATCTTGGGTGCAGGCCAAGTCGGCGGTACCTTGGCAGAAAATCTGGTCGGAGAAAACAATGACATCACCATTGTTGACCGCGCCCCAGAACGGCTTCGCGAACTGCAAGATAAATACGACTTACGTGTTGTACACGGGTTTGCCAGCCATCCGTCGACCTTGCAAGAGGCTGGCGCGCAAGATGCGGATATGCTGGTTGCCGTAACCAACTCCGATGAAACAAACATGATCGCTTGTCAGGTCGCTTTTACCCGCTTTAACACACCCAATCGTGTTGCTCGGATCCGAAGTCCTGAATATCTCGCGGTAAAAGAGCAACTGTTTAACAGTGACGCCTGTCCGGTTGACCACCTTATCGCCCCAGAGGAGCTGGTGACGCATTATATTCGTCGCTTAATTGAATACCCAGGCGCGTTACAAGTGGTCAGCTTTGCCGACAAAAAAGTGGGCCTGGTGGCTGTTAAGGCCTATTACGGCGGGCCTTTGGTCGGCAAAGCGCTCTCAGCACTGCGCGAGCACATGCCGCATGTCGATACCCGTGTTGCCGCTATCTTTCGGCGTGACCGCCCGATTCGCCCCCAAGGCACGACCATTATCGAAGCCGATGATGAAGTCTTTTTCGTCGCCGCCAGCAACCATATCCGCTCAGTGATGAGTGAACTGCAGCGCCTCGAAAAGCCTTACAAACGCATCATGATTGTGGGTGGGGGGAATATTGGTGCTGGCCTAGCCATGGCACTTGAGCGCCAGTACAGCGTGAAGTTAATTGAGCGCAATCCAGCTCGTGCTGAACACCTGGCTGAGCTATTAGAAGAAACCACCGTTTTTTGTGGCGATGCGTCTGACCAGGAATTACTCAGCGAAGAGCACATTGAGCAGATTGATGTCTTTATCGCGGTCACCAACGAAGATGAAGCCAATATTATGTCGGCAATGCTCGCTAAACGCCTAGGGGCAAAAAAAGTCATGGTGCTGATTCAACGCGGTGCTTATGTCGACTTGGTTCAAGGTGGGGTGATTGATATTGCCATCTCCCCCCAACAAGCGACGATTTCGGCGTTGCTCACCCATGTACGCCGCGCCGATATTGTCAATGTGTCGTCATTACGACGCGGCGCCGCTGAAGCAATTGAAGCAATTGCTCACGGTGATGCGTCAACGTCCAAAGTGGTTGGCCGGGCAATTGGCGAGATAAAGTTACCACCGGGCACGACCATAGGTGCGGTTGTACGAGGCGATGAAGTATTGATTGCCCATGATAAAACCGTGATCCAGCAAGATGATCATGTGGTGTTATTCTTGGTGAATAAAAAATACATTCCGGATGTTGAACGCCTATTCCAACCCAGCCCGTTCTTTCTTTAACACCCGTTCTTCCGCCAACACAAGCCTGCAGACATCCGTGTCTGCAGGCTCACGCTTTTTATCTCAACGCTGCCACTCCTGTCACTTTGGGTATACACTGAACAAAGTGCCTATCTATGTTGCTTAGCAGAAAGGACCGCCATGTCAGACGATCAATTTCAACAATCGACCGTATTTCTCAAAAAAGCGGTCCCTTTGATGATGAAATATAAGGTGCCCACGACACCGACCAACTACGCGCTATGGTACACCTACGTCGCCAATACCGATCCAAAGCTCACCGCTGACGTCGATACCACCGTCCATGAGCATGGCACGTGCAGTCCTCTTCAAAGCGACATCTTGTATCAAAAGCATATGGCGGATAAACACAGCCAGAACATTGGCAGCCTTAAGCAAAGCCTTGAGTCAATGATGACGGAGATGAGTCATTCGATGTCTGACACGCTTCAGGACACAGACGCGTTTCACTCGGTACTCGACAAAACATTCGAACAGCTGTCTCGCGTTGAAAACGAAGGGTTGTCCATTGATGAAACCATCGCCGTTGTCCGTAATGTAGTGAAAGACTCGCAAGCTCTGACTCAATCGACCCGCTACTTTAAACACCAACTGAGTGATGCCCAGCAAGAAATTGCCCAACTAAAACAAAACCTCGCAGAGATGACCGAGCAAGCCACCCATGATGGCTTAACCGGCCTGCTCAATCGGGCCGCCTTTGAACGCGAGATCAATGCGTACACCGAAAACGCACAAACCTGGCCGTTTGCTTTAGTCCTCGTCGACCTCGATCACTTTAAACAACTTAACGATACATACGGTCACGTGCTCGGCGATATCGCTTTGAAGCAGGTCGCCAAGCGATTACTCGACTACTGCCGAGAAGGCGTACAAGCGTTCCGCTACGGCGGCGAAGAGTTTGCGCTACTGTTACCTAAAAGACGCCTCAACAGCGCAAAACGGACCGCTGAAACGCTACGTGCCGCTATCGATAGAATGGTGATAAAAGACCGGCGTCGTGGCCAAACATTGGATCATATTACCGTGTCCATGGGCGTCGCAGAGTACGACGAGCATGCTCGCGAATCTGGCGCCGACCTCATTTACCGTGCTGATCAACAACTCTACAAGGCCAAAAACCTCGGGCGTAATCGTGTGATGCCGATAAATTAACTCTCGCCTGAAAGGAATTTGATCTTGGCTAAGTATTCACCGCTCGCCGTCGGGCAAAATGGTATTTTTTACGTGCCACATTAAGGATCCCGCCATGCACTGCCATCGTATCAACGAGTTGCTCGATCTACTGAACCAATCTTGGCAACAAACGCCCGATCACTCGCTCATGACCATGCTCAATCTGATTGCCCAAGAGGCCGGTCATCGCGATGACTTAACAACGCTATCGGACGACACCTTGATCTATCAACTCAAAATGCGACTAGAAGATAGCAACGCGCCTATTCCTGGCCTTGCAAAAGACAATGAAGACGACTTTAAAGCCGCTATTTTACGGGCGAGAGGCATTACCCCAACAAAAGCGTGAGTCAGTGGCCCTCGCTAATCGTCTGTTATAGCTGGAATTCGTTCAGTTTGTGGCTGTATCGCAAACTATGACTCTGGTAGCGTATTCACGGCGTTTGCTGCGCTACAATCACAGGCACAATGATAATTAGGGCCTGGCAATGCACCATGGACCCGCTATCCCAAGGAAAGCCAATGTCATGAGCGATAAAAAAATTAACGTCAAAGACGTGACTGCAAAAGAATACAATCCCAAAACCCATAAAGGTAACGACGATCGCTTTAATCCGAGTAATCGCATTTATGTACGCGCGGTGAAAGGCTATTACCAGCGAATGCGCCGTTACATGGGCTGGTTCTTTATGCTGCTGTTTCTGCTAACGCCCTGGATCCCGTATCAAGGCCGACAAGCCATTTTGCTGGATATAGGCAATCAAAAGTTTAATTTTTTCGGCACCACGTTGTGGCCACAAGACCTGACCTTGTTGGCTGCACTTTTGATGCTCGCCGCCTTCGGCCTCTTTTTTATTACCACTTTTCTTGGCCGGGTGTGGTGTGGCTATTTGTGCCCGCAAACAGTATGGACCTTTCTCTTTATCTGGTTTGAAGAAAAGCTGGAGGGGGCGGCCAACAAACGCCGAAAACAAGACTCGCTCAAACTTACGCCGGCATTGGCCGCGCGAAAAGCCGCGAAGCATGCGGCTTGGTGGCTCATATCTCTGGTCACGGGCGCCACGTTTGTCGGTTACTTTGTTCCCGTGCAATCGCTCGCGGTCGATTTAGTCACGTTCGATACTAGCTTTTGGGTCGGCTTTTGGGTGATCTTCTTTGCTGCCTGTACCTACGGGAATGCGGGCTGGATGCGATCGATCATGTGTATTCACATGTGCCCCTACGCGCGCTTTCAGTCCGCAATGTTTGATAAAGACACCTTTATCGTTGGCTATGATGCCAAACGCGGCGAAAAACGCGGGCCTCGCCCACGTAAGAAAGATCCCAAAGCATTAGGATTAGGCGACTGTATTGACTGCAACCTATGTGTGCAAGTGTGTCCGACAGGTATCGATATTCGTGATGGTTTGCAGTATGAATGCATCAACTGTGGTGCCTGTGTCGATGCGTGTGATGAAACCATGGATCGCATGGGGTACGCGCGCGGCCTAATCAGCTACACCACCGAGCACAAGCTCGAAGGAAAGAAAACCGCGGTCATGCGACCAAAACTGGTGGGTTATGGGGCGGTCATGGTTATTGTGACTGCAATGTTTATTTATCTGGCGATGTCGGTCATGCCGATGGAGCTGGATGTGATACGCGACCGTAATCAACTGTATCGCATTAACAACCAAGGACTGGTTGAAAATACCTACACCTTAAAAATCTTAAATAAAACGCAGACAGACGACGTATATCAGCTGTCGGTTAAAGGCTTGGATGAGGTGACATGGCACGGGCCACAAACCGTTAATGTACAAGCGGGTGAGGTTTTCTCACTGCCGATTAGTCTGGCAGTCGATACGTACGAGATGGAGCAACGCATTGCCGACATCACCTTTGTGATGGAGCGTGAATCAGGCGACAAACAAAAAAGGGTAACGGCAGAAAGCCGCTTTATCACGGATCTGTAATCGGCCAATTCACCACAACAACCATTCACGACAAATAAACAGGGCGCAGGCAGCGCCCTTTTTATTTGTTACTATAACGTTTCTTTTGTCATTCTCAGGTGGCGTATGACCGAGATAGGCTTTGACTTTCATGCTCTTACTCCCGACGTTCAATTAAATGCGATTGAATCGGTCGGTATTTTTCCTCAATCCGGCCTACTCGCGCTGAACAGCTATGAAAATCGGGTGGCCCAGTTTGTCGCCGATGATGGCCAGCGCTATGTGGTCAAGTTCTATCGGCCCGCTCGCTGGTCCGATGCGCAAATTCATGAAGAACATGCTTTCTGCCGCGAGCTAGCTGACGCAGATATTCCCGTCGTTGCGCCGATTCAACGAGAGGGAACCAGTCTTTTTTACGCGTCAGGCTTTCGCTTTGCCTTATTCCCCAGTGTGGGCGGTCGCGGCTTTGAAGTGGACAATTGGGATCAGCTCGAAGCTGTCGGCCGTTACCTGGGTCGTATCCACCAAATGGGCGCCGCTAAGCCTTTTCAAACTCGCGCTAAATTTGATCTCGACAGCCACCTTTATCAGCCGCGCCGCGAGCTAGGAGAAGCCAGCTTGATCCCAGCAAGCCTACAAGCGACATTCTTCTCTGATCTCGACCGATTAATCGATGCCATCGCGGCGCGATGGCACACGGAGTGGCCCGCGATTCGGCTCCATGGCGATTGTCATCCCAGCAATATTTTGTGGCGAGACGGTCCACTATTTGTCGATTTTGATGACACCCGTAACGGTCCCGCGATGCAAGATTTATGGCTATTTTTAAACGGCAGTCGCGCCGATCAGCTCGCGCAACTCGACACCTTGGCGGAGGGTTATCGCGAATTTCGTGAATTCCCCGCCGACCAATTGCAACTGATCGAGCCATTGCGTGGTCTGAGAATGGTGCATTACATGGCCTGGCTGGCAAAACGCTGGCAAGATCCGGCTTTTCCTCGTGCATTTCCTTGGTTTGCTGATGCAAAATACTGGGAAGGTCAGGTACTCGCTTTTAAAGAACAACTTGCCGCCCTTGAAGCACCACCGCTTACACTGTATCCGTAAGCACTCAATCGATAACGGAGAGTCATTCAATCATGTTTAAAAAACTGTTGCCTTTGCTACTGGTCGTAGGCCTAACCGCGTGCTCTGAGCCTGAGAGCGTGACGCAGACATCACCAGACACCACCCCAACAACCGAAACCACGCAGACGCAAACGGAGTCGGCAGAGCCTGCAACACCGATTGAGGTAGCGGATGCTAAACCAGGCCGCTTTAAAGCTGGTGAGGATTACCAGGTGCTAGAGACGCCGGCAACTGATTCCCCAACAGTGACCGAGTTTTTCTCTTTCTATTGCCCACATTGTTATCAGTTTGAACCACTGGTCCAGCAGCTCAAACAACAAGTGCCTGATAATGCGAAAGTGGTAAAACACCATGTGTCTTTTATGGGCGGCGAGATGGGCAGTGTGGTAACACGCGCCTACGCAGCGGCGGTTGTGCTCGATGCACAAAAAACCATTATTCCGGTGATGTTTGATCGCATTCATGCGGCACAAAACCCACCGAAATCACTGGCGGAGGTTCGCCAAATGTTTGTCGATAACGGCATTGATGGCAAAGAATTTGACAGCGCTTACAACAGCTTTGCCGCGAACTCCATGGCCAAGCGTTTCGACCAATCGTTCGAAAAAGCGGGCTTGCGCGGTGTGCCTGCGGTGATCGTCAACGGTAAATATCACGTGACACCCAAAACAGTAGAAACTCCGGAAGAATACTTCCAGTTGATCAACTTTTTACTGACCCAAAAGTAATTAGCTGACTTGGGCGTTGAGATGGCGCAATAAGCCATCCATCGCCCGATATCCCAGCGCTTCCGCTAAATGAGGTCGTGAGATCTGAGCGTCGCCGCCAAGATCGGCAATGGTACGTGCTACCTTGATAATGCGGTGATAGGCCCGAACGGACAACCCCAATCGATGTAAAGCCTGTTCTAAAAACGCCGCATCAGCCTGAACGAGCTGACAATGCAGCTCCATTTCTTGATTACTCAACAACGCATTCACCTTTCCTTGGCGTGCCAGCATACGCTCACGCGCAGCCGCTACCCGCGCTTTTACCGTCGACGTTGACTCACCGCGTTCTCCGCCACTAGAAAGACAGCCTCGTGGCAGTGCGGGAATATCAATGGACATATCAAATCGGTCTAACAGTGGGCCAGATAAACGCGCTAAATAACGCAGAATTTGTTGTGGGTTAGACCGGGCCAATTCACCCTCGTGATGACCGGTTGGACTCGGGTTTAATGCACCGATAAGTTGGAAGCGAGCCGGAAACCGGGTTTTACCATTGGCGCGCGAAATCACAATTTCGCCAGACTCAAGCGGCTCGCGCAACGCATCGAGTACGCGACGCTCAAACTCCGGCATTTCATCAAGAAACAATACCCCATGGTGAGACAGCGAAATCTCACCAGGGCGCGGTACGCTGCCGCCTCCGACCAAGGCTGCCATGGAGCTGGAATGGTGGGGGCTACGGAAAGGGCGCTGACGCCAATTTCCCTCATGCAAAGGTTGTTGAGTCAAAGAGGTGACGGCGGCTGAGGCCAACGCTTCATCATCATTCATCGGTGGCAGCAAGTCACATAAACGCGACGCAAGCATGGTTTTTCCAGTGCCGGGAGGACCTACAAAAAGTAAGTTATGAGAGCCACTGGCGGCAATTTCTAACGCCCGCTTGCCTTGTTGCTGACCGATAATGTCGCGTAAGCATCGCGTCACCGCTGGCGTGTCATTCA
Organism: Salinivibrio costicola subsp. alcaliphilus; assembly: GCF_001996185.1. Taxonomy (NCBI): domain Bacteria; kingdom Pseudomonadati; phylum Pseudomonadota; class Gammaproteobacteria; order Vibrionales; family Vibrionaceae; genus Salinivibrio; species Salinivibrio costicola. The sequence goes on along the minus strand of NZ_MUFR01000018.1, from coordinate 53,845 downwards.
CGGCAGGGACAGCGTTTAAACATAAACTTTGCTGGCCGGCTAGGTGTTGGCTCACGGCAATCAGGTCGGGCGCTGACACATGCCGCTCATTGTCTACCAGCGCCACTTGATTGGCATTATCATCCGGTACCACCAGGGCTCGCTGCGCTTTTTGACTGGCGAGCGCCGCCGGCAATGCGCCTTTAACCGGCCGTAATTGTCCCGACAACGCCAGTTCACCTAAAAACTCAAACGCGTTTAAACGCTTTTCTGGCAACTGTCCCGACGCCACCAAGATCCCAAGCGCAATGGGTAAATCAAATCGTCCCCCTTCTTTAGGTAAGTCGGCTGGGGCCAGGTTGACGGTGATCCGGCGCGAAGGGAACTCAAAATTAGAAGTCACAATCGCACTTCGTACCCGATCACGGGCTTCTTTGACCGTCGTTTCCGGTAAGCCCACCAGCGCAAACCCCGGTAAACCATTGGATATATGTACTTCTACGGTCACACTCGGCGCTTCTACACCGACACAGGCTCGACTGTGAACTATCGCCAATGCCATATTTTCCCACTCCGCTTACTGTCATCGCTATGAAACCCAGCTCTTATACTGCCGCGCTAATCTGTGATTGAGAGTAATTTTTTCTTGTCATGCGAGTGAGGTCTGTGATACCACTACAAATGCACAACAATTAAACACGAGACTCGGCGATAGATCGGCTCCGTGACTGACCTGCAATAAGCAGGCATAAACAAAAACATAATTAACAAAACGCTCATAAAATGGGCCCAATAAAAGATAAGACAGACAAATGTTAAATTTCGCTATCGTTCTCATTATTCGCCTCATCGTGGTCATTATTCCGCGAGGGGTGTAGGTACGCGAAAGACAGCAGCAACATCGCAACCAAGCCCCCGCAACCCAAAGGTTCGGGGGCTTTTTTCATTCATGTGGCGATGCCACGCGACAACGGAAGCAATCATGATGGAGCGCGCAGAGACAGGTTATTCGCAACCCTGCTCTCCCCGCTTAGACGGGGAGGGGCGACGATGACCGGTGCACAATGGGTGGTAAAAGCGTTACAACAACAAGGGGTGGATACCGTTTTTGGTTATCCTGGGGGCGCCATCATGCCCGTTTACGATGCCCTTTTTGACGGTGGGGTGGAACATATCCTCTGTCGCCACGAGCAAGGCGCCGCCATGGCTGCGATCGGGTATGCCCGAGCCAGTGGCCGTCCTGGGGTATGCATTGCGACATCAGGCCCTGGCGCCACCAATCTCGTGACCGGGCTTGCCGATGCGATGATGGACTCAGTCCCTATTGTGGCCATCACCGGCCAGGTTGCTAGCCCTCTTATCGGTACCGATGCTTTTCAAGAAATCGATGTGCTGGGCTTATCGTTAGCCTGCACCAAACACAGTTTTTTAGTGACCGATCCCGCTGAGTTCACCCCCACACTCGCACAAGCATTTGAAGTGGCACAATCAGGTCGACCGGGCCCCGTGCTCGTCGATATCGCCAAAGACGTACAGCAAGGCTTGATCCCTGAGACTACAGTCCAGATCACCACGCCACATATCGCGCCACTCAACAAGACAGATATCGACCAGGCGAATGCGCTTATCCGAGCCAGTCAGCGCCCTATGGTCTATCTCGGCGGCGGTGTGGTGTTAGGCAAAGCCACTCAAGCAGTGCGCGATTATTTAGCGCGCAGTGAACTGCCTGTGGTCAGCACCTTAAAAGGCTTAGGCACCGTCGCACCGCACTATCCGTATTATCTAGGCATGTTGGGCATGCATGGCACCAAAGCCGCTAACTTGGCGGTGCAAGCGTCCGATTTGCTGATTGTCATCGGCGCACGCTTTGATGACAGAGTCACCGGCAAGCTCGATACATTCGCCCCCCACGCTAACGTGGTGCATATCGATATCGATGCGGCGGAAATCAACAAACTGCGCCGCGCACAAGCACCGGTTTGCGCGCCGCTCAATCTCGTGCTTCCCGCCTTAGAAAACCCTGACACATCGCCTGATTGGCGCGCTCAAATCACCACCTGGCAAACGACGCACTCGTGGCGTTATGACCACCCAGGTGACGCTATCTATGCGCCGGCACTGCTGAATAACCTTTCGCAGCGTATGCCAACCAGTACGGTGGTCGCGACCGATGTCGGCCAGCACCAGATGTGGGTCGCGCAACATGTACTCCCATCACGGCCAGAGAATCTATTAACCTCAGCAGGGCTGGGCACTATGGGCTTTGGTTTACCGGCTGCAATGGGCGCCAAAGTCGCTCGCCCCAATGATGAGGTGGTGTTAGTGACCGGAGATGGCTCGTTTATGATGAATATTCAAGAGCTGGGCACACTCAAACGCCGAGGGATCGCCGTTAAAATCATTCTGCTTGATAACCAGCGTTTAGGCATGGTTCGTCAATGGCAGCAGCTGTTTTTCGATCAACGCTACAGTGAGACCGATCTGTCTGACAATCCGGATTTTCTCACCCTAGCGCGCGCCTTTGATATTCCTGGACACAGTATCCAGCGCAAAGACGAGGTCGAGGACGCCCTCAACACCTTGATGACACATCAGGGCCCGTATTTGCTGCATGTTGCCATCGACGAAATGGAAAATGTATGGCCACTGGTACCGCCTGGGGCAGCCAACCAACAAATGATGGAGCAAAGCTGATGACACAACACCAATTTTCAATTCATGCCACCCACAGCCCTGAGTTGTTGGAGCGCGTGTTGCGCGTGATCCGTCATCGTGGTTTTACCGTCTGCCAGTTTACGATGTCAATGCCTTCGGACTCGGGACAGGTAATTTTTGATGTCACCGTCGAAAGCCAACGCGCGATCGAGACCTTGCGGCCACAACTGACTAAGCTATGGGACGTGGCAGAGGTCATGATGGCCTCTTCGACTACACAGTCCCTACGCGCATAACCAAAAAGGAAGAAAAGAATGTCGACAAATACCGCTGATTATATTTGGTCTAACGGGGAAATGATCGCTTGGCAGGATGCCACTGTGCACGTACTCACCCACGCCATGCACTATGGCACCTCAGTCTTTGAAGGGATACGTTGCTACGACACCCCAAACGGCCCCGTGGTATTTCGCCATCGCGAACACATGCAGCGCCTTAAAGACTCGGCGAAGATTTATCGTTTTCCGATCCCATTTAGCGTGGATGCGCTGATGGAAGGTTGCCGAGAAACCCTGCGCGTGAACCAGCTTCGCTCCGCCTATATTCGTCCGCTTGGCTTTGTCGGCAATGTTGGCCTCGGCGTTTGTCCACCGCCAGAGACACAGATGGACATCATCATCGCTGCCTTTAGCTGGGGAAGCTACCTTGGCGAAGACGCCCTCGCACAAGGGGTCGATGCCATGGTCTCGAGCTGGAACCGTGCCGCCCCCAATACCATTCCAACCGCGGCAAAAGCCGGCGGCAACTACTTATCGTCCTTATTAGTGGGTGGAGAAGCCCGCCGTCATGGCTACGCAGAAGGCATTGCACTAGATGTGCGTGGCTACCTGTCCGAAGGGGCCGGTGAGAACCTCTTTATTGTCAAAAATGGCGTGATCAGTACCCCACCGGCCACCAGCGCAATTTTACCTGGACTAACACGCGATTCGATCATCACACTTGCCAAAAAACAAGGGCTAACGATTCGCGAAGAGTCGATTGCACGTGAAGCGCTTTATCTGGCCGATGAAGTGTTTATGACGGGAACCGCAGCTGAAATCGTCCCCGTGCGCAGCGTCGACCAAATTACAGTGGGTGAAGGTCAACGAGGCCCGATCACCGCCTCACTACAGCAAGCCTTTTTTGGCCTGTTTGATGGCACTACCGAAGACAAATGGGGCTGGCTTGATCCCGTTCACCCCGACCAGCGCGCATAAGGCAAAGGAGTCGTAATATGCCAACCTATCGTTCCAAAACCACCACCCACGGTCGCAACATGGCAGGCGCACGCGCACTATGGCGTGCCACCGGCGTTAAAGATGATGATTTCGGCAAGCCCATCATCGCGGTGGTGAACTCGTTTACCCAGTTTGTGCCCGGGCACGTCCACCTCAAAGATATGGGCCAGCTGGTGGCGCGAGAAATCGAACAAGCCGGTGGGATTGCCAAAGAATTTAATACCATCGCAGTGGATGATGGCATCGCCATGGGCCACGGCGGCATGCTCTACTCACTGCCCTCGCGTGAGATTATCGCTGACTCGGTCGAGTACATGGTCAACGCCCACTGTGCCGATGCCATGGTCTGTATTTCCAACTGTGACAAAATTACCCCAGGCATGTTAATGGCCGCCATGCGCTTAAATGTGCCCGTTATTTTTGTCTCTGGCGGACCGATGGAAGCGGGGAAAACCAAGCTTTCCGATCAAATCCTTAAACTCGATCTGGTCGATGCCATGATGCAAGGGGCCAACCCAGATGTGTCTGATGAGCAAAGCGAGCAAATTGAACGCTCAGCGTGCCCCACTTGTGGCTCATGCTCAGGGATGTTTACTGCCAACTCGATGAACTGTTTAACCGAAGCGCTGGGGCTAAGCCAACCCGGTAATGGATCCATGCTCGCCACTCATGCAGATCGTGAACAACTGTTTCTCAACGCCGGTAAACGGATTGTTTCGCTCGCCAAGCGCTATTACGAGCAAGACGACGACAGCATCCTGCCACGCAATATTGCAAATCGCGCCTCATTTGAAAATGCCATGGCACTCGACATTGCCATGGGAGGATCAACCAATACCGTGCTGCACTTGCTGGCCGCCTCTCAAGAAGGCGATATCGATTTTGGTATGGATGATATTGATCGCATGTCACGCCAAGTCCCTCATCTTTGCAAAGTGGCACCATCCACTCAGCAGTATCACATGGAAGATGTGCACCGCGCCGGTGGTGTGATGGGGATCCTCGGCGAACTCCAACGCGCCAACTTACTGAATATGGACCAGCAAACTGTGCTGGGCATGAGCCTTAAAGAGCAACTGGCGCACTATGACATCATGCAAACCGACGATGAAGACATCAAAGCGTTTTATCGAGCAGGGCCGGCGGGCATCCGTACCACCCAAGCCTTCTCGCAACGCTGTCGTTGGGACACTCTGGATGATGACCGTCAATCTGGTTGTATTCGTACCCTCGAGCACGCATTCAGCCAAGACGGTGGCCTTGCCGTGCTACAAGGTAATATCGCCTTAAATGGCTGTATCGTCAAAACCGCCGGCGTGGATGAGAGCATTCTGACCTTCGAAGGGCCCGCGGTGGTCTTCGAAAGTCAAGACACCGCCGTGGAAGCGATTCTCGGTGGAAAAGTCAAAGCCGGCGATGTGGTCGTGATTCGCTATGAAGGACCCAAAGGTGGACCAGGGATGCAAGAAATGCTCTACCCCACCACCTACTTAAAATCGATGGGGCTGGGTAAGTCGTGCGCCCTGCTCACTGATGGCCGTTTTTCTGGCGGCACTTCCGGGCTATCCATTGGTCATGTGTCACCCGAAGCAGCTAACGGCGGCACCATCGCCCTCGTTGAAGACGGTGATCGCATTCACATTGACATCCCGACCCGTGAAATCAGCTTGCGGGTAGATGAAGCCACCCTCACTGCACGCCGAGAAAAGGCGCAGGCAAGAGGGTGGAAACCGAAAGATCGCCAGCGTCAGGTTTCTTACGCCTTAAGAGCCTATGCCACCCTTGCCACCAGTGCTGATAAAGGCGCGGTGCGCGATCGCAGTAAATTGGAGGAGTAAGCATGCAACAGGCGCAATCTTTACCCGCACAACCGATGGACGGTGCTGATTACCTTAGGGATATCTTGCGCGCGCCTGTTTATGAAGTGGCGATCACCTCGCCACTTCAAACCATGAAACGCTTGTCTGAGCGCTTCGATAACCAGGTGCAGCTCAAACGCGAAGACCGTCAACCGGTTCATTCATTTAAACTGCGTGGCGCGCATAATATGATGGCCCAGTTAACCGACGCGCAAAAGCAAGCCGGTGTGATTGCTGCCTCTGCCGGTAATCATGCACAAGGGGTGGCGTTATCTGGAAGCAAGCTTGGCGTGCAAGCAACCATCGTCATGCCACGGACAACACCGGCGATTAAAGTCGATGCGGTACGCGGCTTTGGCGGCAAAGTGGTGCTATATGGCAATAATTTTGATGACGCCAAAGGCAGAGCACAACAGCTTGCCGATGAGCATGGCTATACCTTTGTTCCGCCCTTTGATCACCCACAGGTGATTGCCGGTCAAGGAACTATCGGTCTTGAGCTAGTGCAACAAAATGGTCATCTCGATTATGTCTTCTTACCCGTCGGGGGCGGAGGCATCGCTGCCGGCGTCGCAGTGCTTATCAAACAACTGATGCCTAATATCAAGGTGATCGGTGTCGAAGCGGAAGACTCGGCCTGTCTGCGCGCGGCGTTAGATGCTGGCTTTCCCGTCACCCTCGATCGGGTTGGAACCTTTGCCGATGGCGTTGCAGTCAAGCGCATCGGCGATGAATCCTTTCGGCTATGCCAGCAATACCTTGATGACAGCATCACAGTGTCAAGTGATGCCATTTGCGCGGCGGTACAAGACATTTTTGAAGACACCCGTGCTATTTCCGAGCCGTCAGGCGCGTTAGCACTGGCTGGACTAAAACACTATGTTGAAAAACATCAGCTAAAAGACAAGCAAATGGCGGCGGTGTTATCCGGTGCCAACACCAACTTTCACTCGCTACGCTACGTCTCTGAACGGGCTGAGCTGGGGGAAAAACGCGAAGGCCTACTTGCCGTCACTATCCCTGAACACACTGGCGCTTTTTTCAATTTCTGTCAGATTTTGGGCGATCGCGCCGTGACTGAGTTTAACTATCGATATGGGGATGAAAACCTGGCGAACATTTTCGTCGGGGTGCGGTTGCTGGGAGGCCAAGAAGAGTTGGATCAGATAATCAAGGATCTACGCCAAGCAGGTTATCCGGTAGAAGATTTATCCGACGATGAAATGGCCAAGGTTCATGTGCGTTACATGATTGGCGGGCGTCCCTCAACCCACCTCCATGAACGCCTGTACAGCTTCGAATTTCCTGAATACCCAGGCGCACTGCTGCATTTTTTACAAACACTGGGCACCCACTGGAATATTAGCCTGTTTAACTACCGAAACCATGGCTCAGATTACGGACGTGTTTTATGTGGCTTTGAGATCGGCGACCAGGATTTGCTGGCATTTACCGCGCATTTACGCGAGCTCGGCTATGAATGGAAAGATGAAACGTCGAATCCCGCCTTTCGTTTTTTCCTCTCCCACTCGGCGACATAGACGCCAAATAAGCAAAAGCCCGATAACGTTTATCGGGCTTTTTGTTTATTCGTTTCGCGGCTCGGGCGTCATTGATACGACATACTCAGCAATTGATAGTGCGTTATCCATAACGGTTTGACGCGCAACTTGCGGCAACTGACTCAGCAAGCTGGTTAAGGCGGCCAAATCGTCACGATGAGTGAAGGCAATGTCTCGCTCATCAGACTCACCATGCACGAACCAATTAAAAGGGCGACCGGTGATCTCTGCAATCGTGACCAGCGCTAGAATTTTTGGATCGGTTTTTCCCGATTCCATATCTAGATAGGTTTGCCGCGCGACATTCAAACGCTGCGCCATCTCTACCTGAGTGATTTTACTGAATTCCCGTGCTTCACGGATCCGTTGCGCCATATGCGCGGTCGAAATCACCATGATTCATGCCTCATCTCTGCTACCCGAGCTGTATTAAACAAAAGCCCGTCACAACACCAACCCTGCATTATGCATGGCTCGGTAGGCGTATCATGGTAGCGCACATCGATAGTGTGATGCTGCGCTACGGATGCCTACCTCAGTAAGCAAGCACTTACCCGCATATCTAGTCGGTCAGGCAGTGCTCTTATGCGCGTTGAGCGGCCTTTGAATAGTTCACAAGGAACGACGCCATATTCACGCTTTGATTTAAAATGGCCGTGCGCGCTTCATGGGGTAAACGCGAGAAATGCTCGAGCAAGCGGTTCACATCTTGCTTGTATTGAACATCATGCATCTCAACATCTTCGTCGCCATAGACAAACCACACTAATGGACGTTCAGTCAATTCAGCGATATTGGAAAGCATGCGAACGCGAGGCTCAGTTTTACCGTTTTCGATATCCAAATAAGTCTGACGCGCCACATTGAGTAGTTTGGCCATTTTCACTTGAGTGATACCTTTCCACTCACGCGCTTCTTTGATGCGTTTTGCTACTTGGGTTTTAGAATCAATCATTGCTTCCTCACTACAACTTATCAATATTTGTCGTTATACCCTGAGTATGCACAATGTAGGCCAGGTTATTAGGCATCAAATAAAGACTTAAAAATCATAGAGTTAGATATACACACGACGTCCTGTTTACATTTCAAGACGCCATGCCTGAGATTGAATGCAAAATGATTTGCATTTTGCAACAAAGCCTATGCAGATCGCATTTTTATAGCAAAGAAGAAGTAACTGATAAATGATCAACCACGCTCCTAGTCAGAGCGTGGTGATTACTAGGCAGGATTATTCCACCGTCACCGCTTTGGCGAGGTTACGAGGTTGGTCAACGTCCGTGCCTTTAATTAAGGCCACATGATACGACAATTGCTGCATCGGGATGGTGTAGAAAACCGGGGCGATGATGTCATCCACGTGTGGCATGGCGATAATTTTCATGCCTTCTTCCGGTGTAAAACCGGCATCTTGATCGGCAAACACATAGAGCTGGCCACCACGAGCACGTACTTCTTCAATGTTTGATTTGAGCTTTTCCAACAGCTCATTGTTCGGTGCGATCACAATCACCGGCATGTCAGCATCAATCAGCGCCAATGGGCCATGCTTTAGCTCACCAGCGGCATAGGCCTCAGCGTGAATGTAAGAGATTTCTTTTAGCTTGAGCGCGGCTTCAATAGCAATCGGATAATACTCACCACGGCCAAGGAAGAGCGCATGATGCTTGTCAGCAAAGTCCTGAGCGAGCTGCTCAATCGCTTTATCAAACGTGAGTGCCTGCTCAATGCTAGAGGGGAGATGGTGCAAGGCATCGACAACCTCACGCTCTTTATCACGGCCGATACGCCCTTGCATTTTACCCAGCGCGGTGACCAGCATCAGTAGCGCGGACAGCTGGGTGGTAAAAGCTTTGGTCGATGCAACGCCGATTTCCGTCCCTGCTCGCGTCATAAAGGCTAAGTCAGACTCACGAACCAGTGATGAACCTGCCACATTACAAATGGCCATGGTCGCCATATAACCACGCTCTTTCGCTAAGCGCAGCGCCGCTAGCGTATCGGCCGTTTCGCCAGATTGCGATAAGGTAATGAGCACACTGTTGGGACGGGTAACAAACTGGCGATAGCGAAACTCAGAAGCAATCTCGACATCACAGCTAATCCCAGCCAACGACTCAAACCAATAACGTGCCACCATGCCCGCATTGTAAGAGGTCCCGCAGGCGATAATTTGAATGTGCTGCGCTTTGGCCAAAATATCGCTGGCGCCATTGCCAATCGCATCCACAATCACATGGTCGTTGCCCAAACGGCCTTCCATGGTGTTCGTCAATGCCGTGGGTTGCTCATAGATTTCTTTTTGCATGTAGTGGCGATATTGGCCTTTATCGGCGGCATCGTATTGAGCACTGGCTTCATTCACCTCGCGCTCGACCGGTGTGCCCTCCTGATTATAAATTGTCACCTCGCGGCGAGAGATATCAGCCACATCCCCTTCTTCAAGGTAAATAAAGCGACGCGTCACATTCAAAAGCGCAAGCTGATCCGAGGCGAGAAAGTTTTCTCCTACCCCAAGGCCAATCACTAATGGACTGCCCGAGCGCGCGGCAATCAACCGCTCAGGTTGGCGTCTATCCATCACTACGGTGCCGTAAGCCCCTTCAAGCTGATCGACGGTGCGTTGAAATGCATTCAGCAAATCACCACCTTGTTGCATCTCCCAGTCAACTAAGTGAGCGATCACTTCGGTATCGGTTTGCGAATCAAATTGATAGCCACGTGCTTGCAGCTGTTCACGCAATGTCTGATGGTTTTCGATAATGCCATTATGGACCACCGCAATATCATTACCGGACATGTGTGGGTGGGCATTGGCTTCGCTGGGTTCTCCATGGGTGGCCCAACGTGTATGCGCAATCCCCGTTCCCCCGGTCGGATGAGACGCTGCAACAGCATCGGAGAGCGCAGCAACCTTACCCAAACGACGAACGCGGGTTAATTGCCCCTGGTCATCCGTGATCGCAACGCCAGCAGAGTCATAACCGCGGTATTCAAGACGACGTAGGCCTTCCACTAAAATTTCAGCTACATCACGCTGCGCCACAGCGCCTACAATTCCACACATAGTCTTTCCTTATTGGGTTTATCAGGTATCGGCACAGATCACATCTGTCCCCGTTTGTTCGATCGCGCGCTTGAGATCGTCGTCGAGTTGGCTATCGGTGATCAAGGTATCGATGCTGGACCAGGCAAGCTCCAAGTTAGGAATACGGCGACTGATCTTGTCAGATTCGATCATCACCACCACCTCTCGTGCGACCTCCGCCATCACGCGAGTCAGGCCCGTCATTTCATTAAATGTGGTCGTGCCACGCCCGACATCAATGCCGTCGGCGCCAACAAAGAGCTGATCAAAGTCATAGGCACGTAAGGTTTGTTCGGCTACTTGGCCTTGAAAGGACTCAGAATGGGTATCCCACGTTCCCCCCGTCATTAATAAAGTGGGTTCGTGTTCAAGCTCACGAATCGCATTGGCAACCTGCAATGAGTTAGTCATCACCACTAGACCGCGCTTTTTGTCGAGCAAAGGGATTAAAGCCGCAGTCGTGGTGCCACTGTCGACGACGATACGGTTATGATCTCGAATACGCGCCGCCGCAGTATCGGCAATACTTTGCTTTTGCTTCGACACTTTCACCGCCTGCTCCGATACCATTTCTTGCGGTACAGGCACAGCTCCGCCATAACGGCGCAGTAGCAGGCCGTTTTTCTCCAGCTCGGCCAAATCTTTACGGATAGTCACTTCGGAGGTTTCAAAGCGTTGAGAGAGGGCATCAACACTCACCTGCCCTTGCTCTGTTAGCAAGGACACAATGGTGTGACGGCGTTGTTGGGTATTTCGTTTCGACATATAACCACTAAAGTTTCGATTCGAAACTTATGATAAACAAAACAAAACAAAGTTCAAGATGAAGTGGCGAAAAGTATTAGAGGGACCGAGAAGTGTGATTGGCAGATAACAAAAACGAAAAAAGCCCACTAGCTGAAGCTAGTGGGCTTAATATGGTGCGGAAGGAGAGACTTGAACTCTCACACCTTGCGGCGCCAGAACCTAAATCTGGTGCGTCTACCAATTCCGCCACTTCCGCATGTTTTTTATGATAACTCAGCGGGCGGGCTAAGTATCAATTGTCTTGGTGCGGGGGGAGGGACTTGAACCCTCACGTCCTTTCGGACACTAGCACCTGAAGCTAGCGCGTCTACCAATTCCGCCACCGCCGCAAACCGGTGTGATTCACTGCATCTGCAATAAATCAGAATAATGGTGGCTACGACGGGATTCGAACCTGTGACCCCATCATTATGAGTGATGTGCTCTAACCAACTGAGCTACGTAGCCGACCTAAAGTGGCTGGGGTACCAGGATTCGAACCTGGGAATGACGAGATCAAAACCCGTTGCCTTACCGCTTGGCGATACCCCAATTTTTCATGCCGCTTTACAGCCACATGTCTTTAATAAATGGTGCGGAAGGAGAGACTTGAACTCTCACACCTTGCGGCGCCAGAACCTAAATCTGGTGCGTCTACCAATTCCGCCACTTCCGCTTTCCAAGTTGTTCATCTCACTTCATGGTAGTCGAAGAAAGATGGCGCGTCCGGGAGGATTCGAACCTCCGACCGCCTGGTTCGTAGCCAGGTACTCTATCCAGCTGAGCTACGGACGCGTTGGCTGGGGTACCAGGATTCGAACCTGGGAATGACGAGATCAAAACCCGTTGCCTTACCGCTTGGCGATACCCCAACTGAGGCGCGCATAATAGGCTGGTTTTTATCGGGAGTCAATACCTGATTTTACCAACCGCACAACTTTTCGCCTATCAAGCTAAAAAGCCGCTGTGCGCGCTCAATAGTCAGTATTCTACTTTTTTTTCGGCCGTTGCCAAGCCTCAATTGTCCTTGGTTTGGCGCGAGTGATGATTAGTTGACCATCCGCGACATCTTTACTGATGGTACTGCCCGCGCCAACGGTGACCCCTTCACCAATCACCACCGGGGCGACGAGCTGAGAATCCGATCCAATAAAGGCATTATCTTTAATCACGGTTTTATGTTTATTGGCACCATCGTAATTACAGGTGATCACGCCAGCGCCGATATTCACGCCGCATCCCACCTCAGTATCACCAAGATACGTCAGGTGGTTGGCTTTAGAGCCTTCGCCAAGTTGGCTTTTTTTCATTTCCACGAAGTTGCCTACATGGGCATTGCGTGCCATTTCAGCGCCGGGACGTAGCCGCGTAAACGGCCCAACCGTGCAGTCTTCCCCGACGCTAGCACCTTCCACCACGCTATAAGGGCGAATTAAGGTGTTGTCATCAATCTCGCAATCAATCAGTACGCTTCCGGCCCCGATAGTGACGTTATCACCCAAGGTCACACTGCCTTCGATGATGACGTTGGCATCAATGGTGACATCTCGGCCACATTGCAACTGGCCGCGTAGATCAAAGCGCGCCGGATCGGTAAGCATGACGCCGCTCAGTAGCAGTTGCTCGGCTTGCATTTTTTGATACTCACGCTCAAGACGAGAGAGCTGCAGGCGGTTATTGACGCCTTCGACTTCGACAGCATTGACGGGGTGAACCGCTTGAATAGCCCGGCCTTGTTGATGCGCCAGCGCAATCACATCCGTAAGGTAAAACTCGCCTTGGGCATTATTATTGTCTAGCTGCGACAACCAATGACGTAGGTCGCGTCCTGTTGCCACCAATACGCCGGTGTTAATTTCGGTGATCGCAAGCTGACTGTCAGTCGCATCTTTTTGCTCGACAATCGCGACCACTTCCCCTTTTTCACGCACAATACGACCGTAACCGGTTGGATCGTCCTGATGCACAGTTAACAGCCCAATCCCGCCCTCTGGCTGCCCTTCTAGCAAACGCGTTAAGGTTTGCTCTGAAATTAAGGGCACATCGCCATAGAGCACCAACACTTGCTCATCATCGGCGAAATGTGGCGCAGCTTGTTGCACTGCATGGCCTGTCCCGAGCTGCTCGGCTTGTAAGCACCAATTCACCGGCGAGTGAGCTAACACACGCTGCATGGTTTCACCACCATGGCCATACACTAAATGAATTTGCGAAGCGCCGAGGCCATGGCAGGTATCAATCACATGTTCAACCATTGGTTTACCAGCCAATGTGTGAAGCACTTTAGGGGTTTGAGAATACATGCGCGTGCCCTTACCGGCCGCGAGAATAACCGCACTGTATTGCATAGTCTTTCCGTGATGAGGGTTGATTTGAATAAATAATGAGGCTCAGTGTAACGCTTTTTGGTGGTAAGACGCACCTAGCAGATGTCACGTCGCGCGGCACATAAAAAAAGCGACGCCGAAGCGTCGCTTATATTCTTACCGTAAGTGCCTGATTAACGCTTGTGTTTGGTCAGCTCGATCACTCGAAGCTTCGCAACCGCTTTAGCCAGGTCACTGGCCGCTTGAGCAAAGTCGACGTCTTTATGCTGATTATGGATTTTATCCTCAGCGCGACGCTTCGCTTCTTCTGCCTTGGCTTGGTCTAGCTCTTCACCACGAATTGCCGTATCAGCCAGTACAGTGACTGTACTAGGCTGAACTTCAAGCGTGCCGCCAGAAAGATAAATAATCTCTTCGCTACCGCCTTGCTTGACGATGCGCACCATGCCCGGCGTGATAGCGGTCAGCAGCGGTGTGTGTCCTGCGTGAATACCCAGTTCACCTTCGCTACCGGTCACCTGAATATGCTCGGCACGGCCAGAGAACAATCGTCGCTCTGCACTGACCACATCCAGATGGAAGGTTATCGCTGCCATATCGCCTCCTACTCAAGCCTTACAGGTTTTTCGCTTTTTCGAGTACTTCGTCGATGCTACCGCAGTACAGGAAAGCCTGCTCTGGAATATCATCGTACTCGCCACTGAGCAGGCCTTTGAAGCTTGCAATAGTATCTTTCAGCGAAACATAAACACCTGGTTGGCCGGTGAACACTTCAGCGACGTGGTAAGGTTGAGTCAAGAAACGTTCAATCTTACGTGCACGTGCAACCGTTAGCTTATCTTCTTCAGATAGCTCATCCATACCCAGAATAGCAATAATGTCTTTCAGCTCTTTATAGCGCTGAAGCACAGATTGCACACCACGTGCCATATCATAGTGGTCTTGACCTACCACCAAGGGGTCCAACATACGTGATGTCGAATCCAATGGGTCGATCGCTGGGTACATACCCATAGACGCGATGTTACGTGACAATACAACCGTTGCATCCAAGTGGGCAAAGGTGGTGGCTGGTGACGGGTCAGTCAAGTCATCCGCTGGCACGTAAACCGCCTGTACGGAAGTAATCGAACCAGTACGGGTAGACGTGATTCGCTCTTGCAATACACCCATCTCTTCAGCGAGCGTTGGCTGATAACCTACTGCTGATGGCATACGACCCAACAGTGCAGATACCTCAGTACCGGCAAGGGTATAGCGATAGATGTTGTCGATGAACAGTAGAACATCACGGCCATCATCACGGAATTTTTCCGCCATGGTTAGACCGGTCAGTGCGACACGCAGGCGGTTACCTGGTGGCTCGTTCATCTGACCATACACCATGGCCACTTTTGACTCTTCAGGGTTTTCGATATTAACAACACCCGCTTCCTGCATTTCGTAGTAGAAGTCGTTACCCTCACGAGTACGCTCCCCTACACCAGCAAATACAGACAGACCTGAGTGTTGCAGTGCGATGTTGTTGATAAGCTCCATCATGTTGACGGTTTTACCAACACCCGCACCACCGAACAAACCAATTTTACCGCCTTTCGCAAACGGGCAGATAAGGTCGATAACCTTAACACCGGTTTCCAAAAGCTCAGTGGAATTCGATTGTTCTTCATAAGTTGGCGCTTCACGGTGAATCGAGTAGCGCTCTTTTTCACCAAGATCGCCACGCTCATCAATTGCATCACCCAGAACGTTGACGATACGTCCTAGCGTTGCTTCCCCAACAGGGACTTGGATTGCAGCCCCTGAGTTTTCTACTTCGATTCCACGACGCAGACCATCAGATGAGCCCATAGCGATAGCACGAATTACGCCACCACCTAGCTGCTGCTGAACTTCCAACACCAGACGCTCGCCTTCACGTTTCACATTCAACGCATCATATACCTTCGGCACTGCGTCTTGTGGAAACTCTACGTCGACTACCGCACCGATGATCTGAACGATCTTACCTGTAGCCATCGTTATTCCTCTAAACTAGTTCGTTAACCTTTGCCTTTACACCGCACTTGCGCCAGAAACAATCTCTGACAGCTCTTGGGTGATCGCAGCCTGACGGGCTTTGTTGTACACCAACTGCAGATCATCAATCAGATTACCTGCATTGTCGGTCGCAGCTTTCATCGCCACCATACGCGCCGCTTGCTCACTGGCGAGGTTTTCCACCACACCTTGATACACTTGTGACTCGGCATAGCGAACCAACAAGGTATCGAGCAAGGGCTTCGGCTCAGGCTCATAGATATAATCCCAAGCGTGGCTAGTCTGCATATCCTCGTCGTCTGACTTGGGCAAAGGCAGCAATTGATCGATCACTGGGGTCTGCACCATGGTGTTCTCAAATTTATTGAAAACAACATATAAGCGGTCCAGCTCACCTTCATTGTATTTTTTCAGCATCACCCCGACCGTACCGATCAGGTCTTCCAGTACGGGGGTATCCCCCAAACCAGAGGTTTGTGCGACTACATTTCCGCCGTAATTATTAAAGAAAGCGGTCGCTTTCGCCCCAACCAATGCCATATCGATCTCAGCACCTTTGTGGGTCCAGCTTTCCATATCTGTGATGACATTTTTGAACAGGTTAATGTTCAAGCCACCACACAATCCGCGGTCAGTAGAAATGATGATGTAACCAACGCGCTTGGCTTCCCGCTCTTCCAAATAAGGATGACGGTACTCCAAGTTACCCAGTGCAAGATGACCGATCACTTTGCGCATAGTGACAGCATATGGACGTGACGACTCCATGGCTTCTTGCGTTTTACGCATTTTGGAGGCTGCCACCATTTCCATCGCTTTAGTGATCTTCTGTGTGTTTTTCACACTTCCGATCTTAGTACGAATCTCTTTTGCGCCGGCCATAGTTACTCTCCGTTAGTGGGTGACCACCTAAGTGGCCACCTACAATGTTACCAAGTCTGGGTCGCTTTGAAGTCGTCCAACAGCTTTTTCAGCTGTGCTTCAACGTCATCGTTGTAAGCACCAGACTCATCAATCTGAGCAGCTAGGTCGGCATACTGCGCCTTCGCAAAGGCGAGCAGAGATTGCTCAAAGTCACCGATCTTGTTCAGCTCAACGTCTTCCAAGTAGCCTTTTTCAGCCGCAAAAATAACCATGGCCTGCTCAAAGACAGACATTGGCGCATATTGCATCTGCTTCATCAGCTCGGTCACTTTCTGACCGTGATCCAATTGCTTCTTGGTTGCGTCATCCAGATCCGATGAGAACTGAGCAAATGCAGCAAGCTCACGATATTGTGCCAAGGCTGTACGAATACCGCCTGACAGTTTTTTCATGATCTTAGTTTGCGCAGAGCCACCGACACGAGAGACCGAGATACCTGGGTCAACCGCGGGACGGATACCGGCGTTGAACAGCTCAGTTTGCAGGAAGATCTGACCATCGGTGATCGAGATAACGTTGGTCGGTACGAATGCAGACACGTCACCCGCTTGGGTTTCAATGATAGGCAAGGCGGTTAATGAACCGGTTTTACCTTTCACTTCACCTTTGGTGAACTCTTCGACATAGTGCGCGTTTACACGTGCAGCCCGCTCAAGAAGACGTGAGTGCAAGTAGAAAACGTCACCCGGGAAGGCTTCACGGCCTGGTGGACGACGTAGCAGCAGCGAGATCTGACGATATGCAACAGCCTGCTTAGACAGGTCATCGTAAACAATCAGCGCATCTTCACCGCGGTCACGGAAATACTCGCCCATTGCACAACCCGAGTAAGGCGCAAGGTATTGCAATGCTGCCGCTTCAGACGCTGAAGCCACCACGACAATGGTGTTTTTCAGTGCATCATGCTCTTCCAACTTGCGAACTACGTTGGCAATGGTTGAGGCTTTTTGACCAATCGCGACATAAATAGAGTAGATACCAGAGTTTTTCTGGTTAATGATCGCATCGATCGCCAACGCGGTTTTACCGGTTTGGCGGTCACCGATGATCAGCTCACGCTGGCCTCGGCCGATAGGGATCATTGAGTCAACCGCTTTATAGCCGGTTTGAACAGGTTGATCGACCGATTGACGAGCGATAACGCCCGGCGCAATCACTTCGACAGGCGAAGTGGTTTCGGTTTCGATCGGTCCTTTACCGTCGATTGGCTCACCCAAGGTGTTCACCACACGACCTAACAGTTCAGGACCCGTCGGTACTTCAAGAATGCGACCAGTACCGGTGACTTTCATGCCTTCTTGTAGATCCGAATACGGACCCATCACAACCGCACCTACAGAGTCACGCTCAAGGTTTAATGCTAGCGCATAACGGTTACCAGGCAGTTCAATCATTTCCCCTTGCATCGCATCAGCAAGGCCATGGATACGAATAATACCGTCGCTGACTGACACGATGGTACCTTCGTTACGCGCTTCACTCACAACGTCGAATTTTTCGATGCGTTGTTTGATCAGATCGCTAATTTCCGTGGAATTAAGTTGCATGCTCCAATTCCCCAAATCAAGACTGCAATGCATCGCTCAGGCGGCGCATACGGCCACTTACTGAGTTATCGATGACCAAGTCTCCAGCTCGAATAATAACCCCGGCAACCAGGGCTTCGTCTACACTACAGTTCAGCTTTACTTTGCGCTCAAAACGCGTCATTAGCTTTTCACTGATGGCTTGTTGTTGCTCTTCGGAAAGAGCCGTCGCTGACGTGACTTGCACATCAACTTCTTTTTCCAATTCCGCGCGCATGGCGAGAAACTGTTCACAAACCTCAGGAAGCGCTTTTAGACGCTTGTTTTCCGCCATCATTTTAATCAAATTTTGGCCGAAATCGTTGAGCTGATCGCCACCCACTGTGATGAAAATATCTGCTAATTTCTCGGCAGAGTAGGACGCGTCTAACATATGTTTTACGCGTTCATCACGGGCAATCTCAGCAGTAAAGGCAAGCATTTCAGCCCATTGGACTAACTCGCCTTTTTCTACCGCAAAATCAAAGGCTGCTTTCGCGTAGGGGCGAGCGAGTGTTGTCAGTTCAGACATTGCTGCCCCTCCTTGTTACAGTTCTGCAGTGATTTTATCGAGAAGATCTTTATGCGCGTTCTGGTCAATAGAACGCTCAATAATTTTCTCGGCACCAATAACAGCGAGCGATGCGACTTGCTTACGCAGCTCATCGCGTGCACGGTTACGCTCTGCTTCCAACTCGGCCTTACCCTGGTTTAGGATATTGTCGCGCTCAGCAGCCGCTTCGACACGTGCCTCATCGAGGATTTGTGCTTTGCGTTTGTTGGCCTGCTCGATAATGTCAGTTGCATTGCGCTTCGCTTCTTTCAATTGATCAGAAGCGTTCGCCTGGGCTAAATCCAGGTCTTTGGCGGCGCGATCAGCCGCCGCGAGACCGTCAGCGATTTTTTTCTGACGCTCTTCAATCGCTTGCATCAATGGTGGCCATACATATTTCATGCAGAACCACACAAAGATAGTGAACGCGATTGCCTGGCCTAGCAGAGTTGCGTTGATATTCACAACGGCGCCTCCTTAATCATAAGCTAAAGGGTCTGTTCAGCTATTAGCCAGTTTACAGTTGACCTACGAATGGGTTCGCGAACGTGAACAGCAGTGCAATTACGATACCGATCATTGGAACCGCATCAAGAAGACCCGCGATGATGAACATCTTAACTTGCAGCATAGGAGCCATCTCAGGTTGACGTGCTGCACCTTCAAGGAATTTACCACCCAGCAGGGCGAAACCAATCGCAGTACCAAGGGAAGCAAGACCTACAATGATGCCCACGGCAATTGCAGAAAAGCTCAATAAAGTTTCCATCACTATCTCCAGTTTTCGTTGTCGGCTATAAGCCAATAATGACTAACAAATTGCTTTCTAAAAAATGTCATCAATGATCTGAGTCTTCGTGCGCCTGCGAGAGATACACGACGGTCAACATCATAAAGACAAAGGCTTGAATCGTAATGACTAGAATGTGGAAAATTGCCCACGGCACAGAACCCAGCCATTGCGCCCACCACGGCAGTAACGCCGCGATAAGAATAAATACCACCTCACCGGCAAACATGTTACCGAACAGACGCATCCCAAGAGAAATAGGCTTCGCCAGTAACGAAACTATCTCCAACAGGAGGTTGAACGGAATCATGATCGGGTGATTAAACGGGTGTAACGCTAGCTCTTTAGCAAAGCCACCGATACCCTTTATCTTGATGCTGTAAAAAATCATCAAGAAGAACACGCCCAGCGCCATTGCAAGGGTGATATTTACGTCTGCAGTTGGAACCACTTTTAAATATGGAATACCCAACCAGTGTTCCGCCGGATAAGGAAGAAAATCGATAGGAATTAAGTCCATCGTATTCATCAGGAATATCCAGACGAAGATAGTCAGGGCCAAAGGTGCGATCAGCGGATTGCGTCCATGGAAGGTTTCGCGGACATTGTCATCAACGAATTCAACCAAGATTTCGACAAAACACTGAAGCTTACCCGGGACACCTGTCGATGCTTTCTTTGCCACTGATCGGAAAATGCCTAAGAAGACGATACCGATGAGGACAGAGAAAAACAGGCTATCAATATGAACCGCCCAAAACCCCTCACCGCTTGACAAGTGTGTCAGGTGGTGAGTGATGTAGCTAGACGGTGTAAGCGCATCACCTGACGCAGCCATAACTCATCCTATTTGTTGTTGTTAATGAATAAAACTGGCGCAAAGATATTAATCCCTAATGCCAGCAAATAGGCCAGTTTGAGGGGAACAAGTTCCACCTCGACATACAGGTAAGCAAGGACAAACAAGACGACGGTCAGTGAAATTTTTAAGACTTCACCGCCAAAGAAGGACGCGACCACAAATTTTGCAGCTCTTGCCCCACTAAAGAGGAAAGCACACGACGCAAACACAGCATTGGCTATCACAAAGATACCCCCACCGATTAACGCGGATTTTCCCCAGTCGACATTGATAGCAAGTGCCATCAAGATTGCCGTTGCTAATACGACGCCAGCCTGCAAAAGCACCAATTTTGTCGCGATTTCACGACCCGGCCGCGCGAGCGTCGATACCATGTATTTGTTCCTCGATTCCGTTCCACTTAGCACTGTTGCCGTGCTGGGAAAACAGCAAAAATTATACGTTTCGCCCCGACTAATGCAATCGCATCAATGTAAAAAAGCAGGGAAAATTTTACAACAGCGTAACCTGATCACAGTAAGCACTTTTATGTAACAAAAAGCGACTGGCATAAGTCACATTTCTTCGTCGAAAATTGCAAGAATTTGCGCTAACTTTTCAGATTCTTCGAAATTAATCACTAATTTCCCACTGCCGTTTTTCTGTTGTGTTAAAGCGACACTCACGCCAAATTTATCGCCCAGGCGTTGCTGAAGGGCTTCAACTTCAGGTGATAATTTAGGCTTTTTCGCTTCAACTGGTGGCGAAAGCATTTTTTTTACCAGTTTTTCTATTTGGCGAACCGTCATTTTCTTATTGACCGCGGTCAAAGCCGCATCAATTTGTACGTCGCCTTCCAGTGCCAGCAAGGCACGTGCGTGGCCCATTTCGAGTTGTTTGTTGAGCAGCAATTGCCGCACCCCGGATTCCAAACCATTTAACCGAAGTAGGTTACTAATAGTGGTCCGAGACTTTCCCAGTGACTCAGCAAGCTGTTGGTGAGTCAGTTCAAATTCATCTACTAAGCGCGCCAATGCCTGCGCTTCTTCCATGGCATTCAAGTTTTCGCGTTGAATGTTTTCAATTAAAGCGACCGCGCTCGCGACCTTATTGCTCATTTCCCGTACCAAACAAGGAACTTGCTTTAATCCTGCTTGTTTAGCGGCTCGCCAACGACGTTCACCGGCGATGATCTCATAGCGTCCCGCCGCGATCTGACGCACGACTAAAGGTTGAATCACACCTTGAGCACGAATTGACTCAGTCAGTTCTTCCAGTGCTTCTTCAGCCATGCCTTGGCGCGGCTGATATTGACCCGGCTCCAGCACGGTGACCGACAGCTGTTGTAATTCGCTATTACTGGTATCGGTCGATTCAGGGGCCACTGTTTGTGAAGACTGTGCTTGTGCACTGGTCGCCAATAGGGCGTCGAGGCCCTTTCCAAGCCCGCGTTTCGCTGAATTCATTGTTTTCCTCAGGCATTGACAGCGTCTGGCGAGGAGCGAGCTTGCTCTTCGCGACGCAGAATTTCACCCGCAAGGGCGAGGTAGGCTTTAGCACCGCTCGATAGTTTGTCGTAGTACATGGCGGGTCGGCCATGACTTGGCGCTTCCGCGAGCCGCACATTGCGGGGAATCACTGTACGATACACCTTATCACCGAAGTGTTTTTTGATCTGATCCGATACTTCGGTCGCTAATCGGTTTCTTGGGTCGTACATAGTGCGCAAGACACCTTCAACGTGAAGGTCGGCGTTCACCACGCTTGCCAGCTTGCTAATGGTATCCATTAAAGCAGTCAGTCCTTCCAGGGCAAAGTACTCACATTGCATCGGGACAAGAACGGAATTAGCCGCAGTCATCGCATTGATGGTCAGAAGGTTCAGTGAAGGGGGGCAGTCAATAAAAATATAATCATAACGGTCAACGACAGTCTCGAGCATCGTGCGTAGACGTACCTCTCGAGCGAACACTTCCATGAGTTTTATTTCTGCTGCTGTCACATCACCGTTGGCTGCGACAAGGTGATAACTTCCCGCCGTATTTTCAACCACAACTTGTTCGAACGGTGTTTCTTCAATGAGTAGGTCATAGGCCGTTGCATGGACATCGTACTTATCGATGCCGCTCGCCATGGTCGCATTGCCTTGTGGGTCCAAATCGATCAGTAGCACCTTGCGATTGGTGGCAGCCAGTGATGCTGCGAGATTGACACTCGTGGTGGTTTTACCCACGCCGCCCTTTTGGTTTGCTACCGCGATAACTTTACCCACGTGCTTTCGACCTCTACTCGTTACTCTTAGCTCTCAAGATTACTAGATGACGCGCCCCTTCCAATCCCGGTACCTTCAAAGCTTTGATATCGGTCACAGAACAATCAGCAGGAAGCGCATCAATTTCTTGTTGGTCCACTTGCCCTTTCAACGCATAGAAGCATCCTTGCGCATGCGGTAAGTGGTGACACCAGCTCACCATGTCGCTCATCGATGCAAAGGCGCGACTGAGTACAGCATCAAATCCATGCTCAGGGGTAAAGTCTTCCACCCGACTTTGGACCGGGGTCACATTTGTCAGCCCAAGTTCGTGAAGAACTTGGCGGATAAAACGAATCCGTTTACCCAAACTGTCCAATAGGGTGAACTGTTTGTCCGGATTAGCAATGGCCAATGGGATGCCTGGTAGTCCCGGTCCTGTGCCGACATCGATAAACTGTTGGCCTTTGAGGTGAGGCGAGACAACGAGACTATCAAGAATATGTTTCACCACCATGTCGTCAGGATGACGGACCGAGGTTAAATTGTAAGCTTTATTCCATTTGTGCAGCAGAAGCACGTAGTCCAGTAACTGCTGTTGCTGTTGTGCTGACAGGACGAGGCCAGCTTGCGCCAGCCCATGTTCGAGTTGTTGTTCCATTTTATGCCCCTTTTTTCAGCATGCCTTGCTTTTTCAAATGGACAAGCAAAATGGAGATCGCCGCCGGCGTGACGCCAGAGATACGTGAAGCTTTACCCACGGTTTCAGGGCGCGCATCGGCGAGCTTACCTTTCACTTCATTCGATAAACCTTTTATGTGGTCGTAATCGAGATCAGTGGGTAATTCGGTATTTTCATGACGTTGTGATTTAGCAATTTCATCTTGCTGACGGTCAATATACCCCGCATATTTCACCTGAATTTCCACCTGTTCACTGGCTTGCTGATCCGCATGAGCCGGTTCAAAACTTGGTAATGTCACAATATCGCGATACCGCAACTCAGGACGACGCAGGAGATCCTCGCCATTAGCTTCGCGTGTTAACGGTGTTTTGAGCATCGCGTTCAGTGCTGCCACATCGTCAGAATGGGGATGGATCCATGTGCCACGTAACCGTTGACGCTCTTGCTCCATGTTTTCCATTTTCTGGTTAAAACGCGCCCAGCGCGTATCATCGACCAAACCGAGCTCACGGCCTTTTTCCGTCAAACGCATATCCGCATTATCTTCACGCAGCAATAGGCGATACTCAGCACGCGACGTAAACATACGGTAGGGCTCTTGCGTGCCCATGGTAGAGAGATCATCAATCAATACGCCCATATACGCTTGGTCGCGACGCGGGCTCCAACCGTCTTTGCCTTGTGCTTGCAGCGCCGCGTTACATCCTGCCAGCAACCCTTGAGCCCCGGCTTCTTCATAGCCGGTGGTGCCGTTGATTTGTCCGGCAAAGAATAACCCGCTAATAAATTTGGTTTCTAGTGTTTGCTTAAGATCGCGAGGATCGAAAAAGTCATACTCGATCGCATAACCTGGGCGGATCACTTTGGCGTTTTCAAAGCCTTTGATCGATTGAATGATCCCCATCTGCACATCAAACGGTAAGCTGGTGGAAATACCATTTGGATACAGCTCATTGCTGGTTAGCCCTTCAGGTTCAACAAAGATCTGATGTTTGTCTTTGTCGGCAAAGCGCATCACTTTGTCTTCAATCGATGGGCAATAACGTGGACCAATCCCTTCAATGACACCGGCATACATTGGGCTTCGAGATAAGTTTTCTCGAATCACGTCATGGGTTTTTTCATTGGTATACGTGATATAGCAAGGCATTTGTTGAGGATGTTGACTGACATCGCCCATAAACGAAAAGACCGGACGTGGTGTATCACCATGTTGGGTTTGCATCACTGAGAAATCGACTGAACGCGCATCAATACGCGGTGGCGTTCCCGTTTTTAAACGATCGACGCGAAACGGCAGTGCACGTAGGCGATCGGCGAGCTTGTTCGACGGTGGATCTCCAGCGCGCCCTCCGGAGTAGTTATCCATACCAATATGGATTTTTCCACCTAAAAAGGTACCGACAGTCAACACCACAGTGGTTGCGCTGAATTTCAGTCCCATTTCTGTTTCTACCCCAGTGACGCGATCCTGATCGACGATCAAATCCACCACGGCTTGTTGGAAAAGGGATAGGTGTGGCGTGTTTTCTAGGGTATGGCGGATCGCCGCTTTGTACAACGCACGATCAGCTTGTGCTCGTGTTGCTCGTACTGCGGGTCCTTTCGACGCGTTCAGGGTTCTAAACTGGATCCCGCCTTTGTCGATAGCTTGCGCCATCGCGCCGCCTAAGGCATCAATTTCTTTTACCAGGTGTCCTTTCCCGATCCCGCCAATTGCAGGGTTACACGACATTTGTCCCAAAGTGTCGATATTATGGGTTAATAACAACGTTCTTTGATTCATTCGAGCGGCGGCTAGTGCTGCCTCGGTACCAGCATGGCCACCACCCACAACGATGACGTCAAAGTGATCCTGGTAAAACATGATTAAAGCCTCAACCTGGTTAAGTGTTTGCGCATGAACTAAGCAAAAGGGGCGACATTCTAGCGCTTTTTCTCTCAACAAGGAACCAAACCTTGATCCTGATCTTCTTAAGGCTTTCGCTTTATATATATAAGATCTTTATATAGATCCTTTATTAGATCTACTACTAAGGAAGCGGATCTCAGTGGATAAGCGGTAAAAGATCATTGAGATCAAGGATCTTGGAACGATCACTTTCTGTGGGTGGCCTTGGATCGGATCCTGTATCACCTGGGATCAAAATGCCCTTTTATCCACAGGGCGATCAGAAAGAAAAACTATCAAATGGATAACTAAAGGAAGATCACTGGGTTATTCCTTAGTTATCCACAGTCTGTTTGATTAATTATTGTTCAATTAGATGCCTGAAGTAATGGCTCCCAATCGGTTAACCAGCGTTCCGCTTCATCTTCCGGAACCGGATGAGCTTGAATATCGATGTCGATTCGTTCGCCAATTTTGACGGCCCCGAGATCTTGTAATAGGGCGTCTGCTTTCATGCCAGCTTCACAAAAGGTGTCATAACTAGAATCGCCAATGCCAACCACCCCGTATTTCAACGCACGTAGCATCGGACGTTCGGTCATTAGCTGTTCCATCAAAGGGGCGATGCTCTCAGGGAAGTCGCCAGCGCCATGAGTCGATGTGACGACTAAGAGCGTGCTGGCGCCCAATACATCATCGAGGATCCCCTCATTGATAACCGCCGTTTGGTACCCCTTTGCCTGCAGTTGATCTGATAGGTGATCGCCAACATATTCCGCGCCGCCCAAGGTACTGCCTGTAATAATTGTTATATTCGCCATATTATCCTCACGATTAAGAGTCTCTTGCCTAGTATTGAGACCTTGTTCCAGGGAGTCAATTCTTGCTGAATATTGCGGGTATCTTCGGGGATGCAGTCGAGGGGATCATGGTGAAAACTATGGGGATAACTTATGATCTTATAACAAGGATAACCGGGATCAACACAGTAGGATAAAGGGATCCTTTGTGTAAGGATCCCGTGATTAGGTTGGGGATAATTATTTGCCGATACAAAATGAGGAGAAGATTTTTCCTAATAAGTCATCGGCACTAAATTCGCCAGTAATGGTGTTGAGGTACTGCTGGGTCAAGCGTAACTCTTCCGCCAATATTTCACCGGCCATGTAACCTTCTAGTTGTGTTTGACCAATGTCCAGGTGTGCGGCTGCACTGGCGAGTGCGTCTAAGTGGCGGCGACGTGCCATAAAACCCCCTTCACTGCCTCCTGCATAGCCCATACAGGCTTTGAGGTGTTGGCGGAGTGCATCGACGCCTTGGCCTGTTTTAGCGCTAAGGCGGATAAGCGCTGGGTGGTTGGTATCGCAGTGGCCCATAGGCTCGCCCGTCATGTCGGCTTTATTACGGATCACCGTCATGCCCATATCTTGGGGTAAACGGGACACAAAGTCCGGCCAGATATCATGTGGATCGGTAGCGTCAGTGGTGGTGCCATCCACCATAAATAAAACGCGATCTGCTTGTTCTATTTCGTCCCACGCTCTTTCCACGCCGATGCGTTCGACCTCGTCGGTAGCGTCACGTAGGCCCGCGGTATCAATAATATGCAAAGGCATACCGTCGAGATGAATGTGTTCACGCAGCACATCGCGAGTGGTCCCGGCAATATCGGTGACGATGGCACTGTCTTTCCCCGACAAGGCATTGAGTAAGCTCGATTTACCTGCATTTGGGCGGCCAGCGATTACCACTTTCATTCCTTCACGCATGATGGCGCCTTGGTTGGCTTCTTTACGTAGTGTGGCGAGGTGCTCAATAATGTGATTAAGATCGCTGGCGACCTTACCATCGGAGAGAAAATCGATCTCTTCATCGGGAAAATCAATTGCGGCTTCGACGTAAATGCGCAGGTGAATGACCTTTTCCACCAGCGCGTTCACCTGGCTAGAGAAGGCGCCTTGTAGCGACTGTAGCGCCGAACGTGCGGCTTGCTCAGAGCTGGCATCAATCAAGTCAGCAATGGCTTCTGCTTGCGCGAGATCCAACTTATCATTTAAAAACGCGCGTTCAGAGAATTCTCCCGGGCGAGCGGTTCGTACCCCGTCAAAGGCGCTAATCCTTTGGATGAGCATATCCATGATAACGGGGCCACCGTGGCCTTGCAGTTCAAGCACGTCTTCGCCCGTGAACGAATGAGGGCCTTTAAAGAATAGCGCTATGCCTTGATCGATAGGCTGACCATCCTGGTCGAGAAAGGGGAGGTAGTCAGCACGACGAGGCACCAACTCACGTCCGGTCATATTTTTGCCAATCTCATGGGCGAGGGGGCCAGACACGCGAACGATTCCCACGCCGCCCCGGCCAGTTGCTGTGGCTTGCGCCACGATAGTGTCTGTTTGAGCCATAATGCACACTCTATGATTGCAGTGACAGGCCTGTGGGCCATTAACGTGAAAAAGGCGACCGTCAGGTCGCCTTTTTATTATTGCTTGAAGCGGCCTGAGTTACGAGCGCGAATGCAGGCCTTTTTTCTCCAAAGACTTATAGATTAACGTCTGTTGGATCAGCGTGACTACGTTCGATACCAACCAGTATAGAACCAGACCGGATGGGAAGAACAAGAAGAAGAAAGTGAAGACCACGGGCATAAAGGTCATGATCTTCTGCTGCATCGGATCGGTGACCGTGGTTGGGCTCATCTTCTGAATCAGGAACATAGACGCCCCCATCAACAGAGGTAGCACATAGAAAGGATCTTGTGCTGACAAGTCTTGAATCCAACCAAAGAAAGGTGCGTGACGTAGTTCGACCGATTCCATCAATGCCCAATAGAGTGCAATGAAGATCGGCATTTGCAGCACTAGCGGCAGGCAGCCACCCAGCGGGTTCACTTTTTCGCGCTTGTACAGCTCCATCATTTCTTGGCTCATGCGCTGACGGTCGTCACCAATACGCTCTTTCATTTCTTGCAGTTTAGGCTGCAGCATGCGCATTTTCGCCATCGAGGTGTACTGCGCTTTAGTAAGCGGGTACATGGCACCACGGACGATGAAAGTTAGCATGATGATAGCCAAGCCCCAGTTACTGACGAAGCTTTGAATCGTCGAGAGCAACCAGTGCAGCGGTTTGGCGATAAACCAGAGCCAACCATAGTCGACCACAAGATCCAAGCTTGGCGCTACGGCGGCCATTTGTTCTTGCAGTTTCGGGCCAACCCATAGGGTTGCCGTTAGGGTCTTACTGGTACCAGCAGGAATAGTGTCACTGGTCTTGGTCTGAATATAACCGTATTGCGAGGTGGTACGTGTGCTCAACACATTATTGTCGGCACGTGGGATCCACGCGGTGGCAAAATAGTGTTGAATCATGGCCGCCCAACCTTGATCAAAGGTTACGCTGAGATTTTTGCTTTCCATGTCATCAAAGCTGTACTTCTCGTAACGCTTGTCATCCGTTGAGTAAGCGCTGCCGCGATAAGTCGGCATGGTTAGGCTACCACCATCATCCAGCAAGTTTTGTTTGAGCTGGGTGTACATAGTGACGCTGGCATTCGCATCGGTTTGGTTATTGATTGTATGCTCAACGTCTACCGCATAACTACCACGTTTAAATACAAAGGTTTTGGTATAACTGATCCCTTCTTTTTCGACTGTCATCGGGACGCGCAAAGTGTCTTGATCGTCTGAGAGAGAGAAGTCGTTCTGGGTCACCTGGTATTGTGCGCGGCCTTCAGCGGTATCAATGCCATTGGCACCAATTAAACCACTTTGGGCGACAAAGGTATGATCTGGCTTAGTATGTAGCAGGGTGAAGGCATTATCAGAGTCCAGCTCAGCATCGTATTGTGGAAGCTCGGCATGGATAACATCACCGCCTTGCGTATCAATTTTTAGTGTTAATACGTCGGTTTTGATGGTGACGAGCTTGTCAGAGACAGGCTGTGCATCAAGAGACGTGGTATCGTTACCGTCATTGCTGCTTGGCACGTCACTGTGAGTCGTTTGCTGCTGCTCAACGCCCTGTCCCTGCGGCTGCGGGGATTCTGGTTTGCTCCATTCCATGTATAGCATGAAAGAAACGAACAATAGGGCAATCAACAGGATATTGCGTTGGGAATCCATTGTTAATTGTCTCTGTTATGGTGGTCGCAAGGCGGTACAGGATCGTAGCCGCCATCATTCAAAGGGTGGCATTTTAATAGACGTTTGCCTGCCAACCAACACCCTTTTATCACACCATGGGATTGAATCGCCATGATGGCGTAATGGGAGCAGGTTGGTGTGAACCGGCATCGTGGCCCAATTAATGGGCTAATCACCAGTTGGTATCCCCGAATCAGCGCGATGAGCGCTTTTTGCGCGGCGGTCGCGACAAACGTTGCCATAACTTGTCCAATTCGTCTCGCAGCGCTTGATTACTCAGGTTGTTGGCACTTTTTTTCGCGATAACCACAAAGTCTTTCGCCGGCAGTTGATGCTGACGTAAACGAAAACTCTCGCGAACCACACGTTTAAAGCGGTTGCGATCAACGGCAAGTTTGATTTGCTTTTTCGGGACAGCTTGACCGAGACGTGGGTGTTCGAGCGCGGTGTTTCTGGCGAGTATAGTCAAGTGCGGCGAACCTGCGCGATGAGGTTGCTGAAAGACGGCACTGAAATGTTCGGGAGTTAGCAGACGTAACTCCCGAGGATAAGCGAGCTTATTCACAAATCACTACGGATTATTTAGAAAGCTGCTTGCGGCCTTTCGCACGGCGAGCGGCAATGACCTTACGGCCGTTCTTAGTCGCCATGCGCGCACGGAAACCGTGAGTGCGCTTACGCTTTAGAACTGAAGGTTGAAAAGTGCGTTTCATGGTTTCTACCCTTATTACTGATCAGTGTTAGGTTTGTTAACCCGACGTGGGAGGATAGCAGTATGCTTGTCTCCGACGCCTCTCAACAAAGAGGGCGGATTGTAGCCATTGACTAACGATTAGTCAATCACAAAACCCACGCCACTTCGGGCCGTGAATTATAAGCGCTTAGTCGCAGATCGCAAGGATCCTTGCCAACTGATCGCAAATTAAGCGGTGATCCCGACTTGATTCAAAAACTTATGCAATCGGGGATCATCACAGTGATTAAACAGCCAATCCGGTGTGCCCTGAGCGATAATATTGCCATCGTTCATAAATACCACACGATCAGCAACATCACGCGCAAACTGCATCTCGTGGGTCACCACCAGCATGGTTTGATGGCGAGTGGCGAGCTTTTTCATTAGCGCTAACACCTCACCTACCCATTCTGGATCGAGTGCGGATGTTGGCTCATCGAAAAGCAGTAGCTCGGCTTCCAGCGCCATCGCACGGCCAATCCCTACGCGTTGTTGTTGGCCACCCGATAAAGAGGCCGGATAATGGTCGCCTTTATCGCCAAGCCCGATATCGTCCAAAATCTGTTGCGCGCGCTGGCGAGCTTTAGCTTTTTGCCATCCTTTTACAGTGCGCAGGCCTTCAGCAATGTTATCGCGTGCGCTCAGGTGGGCAAACAAGGCATAGTTTTGGAATACAAACCCAGTTTGACGCCGCAACGCTAGAATGTCCTTTTTTGGAGTGGCTGAATTGCCGCTATCGACGCGTTGTTCGCCGATTGTTATCACCCCTTGTTCCGCACGCTCTAGGAAATTAATGCAGCGCAATAAAGTAGATTTCCCAGTACCACTTGGACCAATAATACAGACGATTTCGCCACGTTCGATAGCCAAATCAATCCCATCGAGAACAGCGATGCCCTGATAGACTTTTTTCAACTTTTCTATTTTTATCATCGTTGATACGCCTTATTGAGGTGTGCTTCGGCCCAATATTGCACGCGGGTGAGTGCGACCACGATCGCCCAGTAAATGAACGCGACGGCCAGGTATGCTTCAAAAAACTTGAAACTGGATGAGGCTTCCATTTGCGCTTGTGCCATGATTTCGGTCACGCCTAGTGTAAAAGCGAGGGATGTGGCTTTAATCATATCAATGAAATAGTTCATCAATGACGGCAGAGCAATGCGCACGGCTTGCGGTAAAATAATGCGTTGCATGGCTTGTCGCGTCGTCATGCCGATGGCTAAGCTCGCTTCCATCTGACTGCGATCGACCCCGAGAATTGCGGCACGAATCGATTCGGCCATATAGGCAGAAAAGTGCAAACTGATCCCAATCACGGCTGCAGTAAAGGCATCCATCCCCACTAAACTGGGGATCACCTGTGGTAAGCCATAATAGAGCAAAAACAACTGCACCAATAAAGGGGTGCCGCGAAAGAAGCTAATGAAGATTTGCGCTAAGCCATTTAACCCAGGGACACGAAAGACGCGAATTAAGGCGATGGCGACGGCTAAGGCGAGGGAGAAAAGTAGCCCCAAAAAGGCCATTTCCATGGTGATCCCTAAATAGCTAAGCAATAGAGGGAACAGCGAGACCATATAATCGAAATCAAACGCCATGAGAGTCCTTTAAACAAAAAAGCCCGCCAACGCGGGCTTTTTAATGTTAGTGAATACTTACTTTTGGGTGACGTCAGCACCAAACCACTTGATCGAAATATCGGCTAACGTGCCGTCATCACGCATGTTGACGAGTGTTGTGTTCACCTCATCACGTAAGCGCTGGCCGCGGTCGTTATCAACAAATGGCCAGGCGTTGGCAATGGTTTCAAAAGGCTGACCCGCTAATTGTAGAGGCAAGCCCGACTCTTTGATCAATTGTAGTGCGGAGAGGCGGTCCATAATAAACGCATCGGCACGGCCCAGGGCCACATCGTGCTCAATACCGGTTTCGTAGGTTTTGATATGGATATCATCGGACGCTGAATGATCGCGAAGGAGTTGCTCAAAGTTAGAGCCCAAGTTCACCGCGACCGTCTTATCTTTTAAATCTGCGACGGACTGAATCGCGTCATTGCCCTTACGAACCGTGATTTGCGCCCCATCGACGACATACGGGTTGGTAAACAAATATTTCGCTTGGCGCTCATCGGTGATAGTGATTTGGTTTGAAATCGTATCGATACGGCCAGTTTGTAAAAGCCCAAATAAGCCCGAGAAGTTAGCCGTTACATACTCGATATCGTAGTCATTACGCTGACCAATCTCATCCCAAAGGTCGACTTCAAACCCTTGTAGTTGGTCTTGTTTGACAAAGGTAAAAGGAAAGTATCGGCCAGACATGCCCACTTTGACGGTGTCGGATGCAAAAGCGGGGACTGAAATCACCATGCTCAGGCTGAGCAGGGCGTTGAGGATCCATTTAGTCATGAAAAACTCCGTAATAACCACATCAATATTGATAGGAAACGTAATATAGAGGGGCGACGAGGGGACGAGAAATACCTTGTTGTTATGAGTAATAACGTATTAACAGGCGTGAGTCGGATCGATGCGGGACATGGCCTCGAATTCTCGGACTGGTCACGACGACCATGTGCGTAATGTTGTGAGTAAAAAGCGGGTAGGCTGTGGCGATCTCTGGGTTATCTGTGGGATCTATGTGCATAAGTCGGATCTTATTCACTGATTTCGGGATCTTGTGGGTAGCGATCTGGGCGCGACAGGAGTACCATTATGACCTTTTCCTTTTCGGTATAACTGCGTGGAGTCAAACGTGTCATCATCGCTTTGGTTGCAGTGTCTTGAACGGCTTCAAGATGATTTACCTGCAACAGAATTTAGTATGTGGGTACGGCCACTTCAAGCCGAACTCAATGACAATACGTTGACCCTGTTTGCCCCTAACCGTTTTGTGCTTGATTGGGTGCGGGATAAATATTTGCATCAGATTAATCAACTGCTGAATGAGTTTTGTGGTGTCGACGTGCCTATGCTGCGCTTTGAAGTGGGCAGTAAACCGGTTGCTGCTGCGCCGCAATCTGCGCCTGCTGGCCCGGCGTCAGCCCCTGCGCCTCAACAAGCGGCCCCTGCCCCCACTCGTGGACGCGTTTGGGAGCCGGCACCGTCACCGGTGCAATCGGATGTCAATCATCGCTCCAACGTGAATCCGAAACACAAGTTTAATAACTTTGTGGAAGGTAAATCGAACCAGCTTGCACTCGCGGCGGCGCGGCAGGTCTCGGGAAACCCGGGAGCGGCATATAATCCGCTGTTTTTGTATGGTGGGACGGGTCTGGGTAAAACGCACTTGCTCCATGCGGTGGGGAACGCTATTTCCGATCGAAAGGCAGATGCTCGCGTGGTTTACATGCACTCTGAGCGGTTTGTGCAAGACATGGTCAAAGCACTGCAGAACAACGCCATCGAAGAGTTTAAGCGCTACTACCGCAGCGTGGATGCACTCTTGATCGATGATATTCAGTTTTTTGCCAATAAAGAGCGCTCACAAGAAGAGTTTTTCCATACCTTTAATGCCTTGCTTGAGGGGAATCAGCAGATCATTTTGACCTCCGATCGCTACCCAAAAGAAATCAATGGGGTTGAGGATCGCTTGAAATCACGCTTTGGTTGGGGCCTGACGGTTGCTATCGAACCGCCTGAATTGGAAACGCGTGTGGCGATCTTGATGAAAAAGGCAGAAGACCACGCGATTCGTTTGCCGGATGAAGTTGCCTTCTTTATTGCTAAGCGGTTGCGGTCGAATGTCCGTGAACTGGAAGGGGCGCTTAATCGTGTCATTGCCAACGCCAACTTTACCGGCCGCGCGATCACCATTGATTTCGTTCGGGAAGCGTTGCGCGATTTGTTGGCGCTACAAGAAAAGCTGGTCACTATCGATAATATTCAGAAAACCGTGGCAGAATATTATAAAATCAAGATGGCGGATTTGTTATCTAAGCGCCGGTCTCGCTCGGTTGCACGCCCTCGTCAAATGGCGATGGCCTTATCGAAAGAGCTGACCAACCACAGCTTGCCAGAAATTGGTGATGCCTTTGGCGGTCGTGACCATACAACCGTATTGCATGCATGCCGTAAAATTGAGCAACTGCGTGAAGAAAGTCACGATATTAAAGAAGATTACTCTAACCTGATTCGAACATTGTCGTCCTAATTATGAAATTTATTCTTACGCGTGAGCAGCTATTTCAACCGCTGCAACAAGTTTCTGGGGCTTTAGGTGGGCGCAGTACCTTACCGATCTTAAGCAATCTTCTGATTGAAGTCGCCGAGCAGCAACTTAAGCTCACCGCCACTGATATGGAGGTGGAGCTTAATGCAACGGCACCGTTGGAGGGAGAGCATCAAGATGGGGCGATAACGGTTCCCTCGCGTAAGTTCATGGATATTATCAAAGGCTTGAACAGTGAAGCCCGTATTACGGTTGCTCAAGAAGGTGATCGTGTCGTGGTGCGAGCGGGTCGAAGCCGGTTCACCTTGTCCACCTTGCCGGCTAGCGATTATCCCAACATCGATGATTGGCAAGCGGATGTAAGCCTGCAGCTGCCACAAAATAAACTGAATCACCTGATTGATGCGACTCAGTTTTCAATGGCAAACCAAGATGTGCGGTATTATCTCAATGGCTTGCTGTTCGAAACCGATGGACAAACGCTACGTACGGTAGGGACCGATGGTCACCGTATGGCAGTGTGCCACCTGACCATGGATGAAAGCGCGCCAGCGCAACAAGTGATTGTGCCGCGTAAAGGCGTCAGTGAGCTAGCGCGTTTGTTGGATGATAGTGAGAATCCGGTCAATATTCAGATTGGTGCCTCCAATATTCGTGCGGTAGTCGGCAACGTGACCTTTACTTCGAAGTTAGTCGATGGACGATTTCCTGACTATCGCCGAGTGCTGCCGCAATCGACGTCTCGGACACTTGAGGTTAATTGCGCGGAGCTCAAGCAAGCCTTGTCGTTAGCCGCGGTGCTGTCGAATGAGAAATTCCGTGGTGTTCGGATGAATATTGATGGCAGTGAGCTGCGCATCTCTGCCAATAACCCCGAGCAAGAAGAAGCCGAAGAATTTTTGGAAGTGAATTATCAAGGCGAGGCCATCGAGATTGGTTTTAACGTCAGTTATGTTTTAGATGTGCTCAACGTTTTGCGCTGTAACACTGTCCGTTTTTCAATGACAGACGCGGTCGGCAGTACTTTGATTGAGGACTGTGATCGCGATGATGCCATGTATGTCGTGATGCCCATTCGCCTCTAGATTATGGCGATCACTCGACTGGTCATTCATGACTTCAGAAATATTGAAGCCTGCGATATCGAACTGTCGTCAGGCTTTAACTTTTTAATTGGCCCCAACGGCAGTGGAAAAACCAGTGTCTTGGAGGCGATTCATTTTCTTGGCCACGGGCGCTCATTTCGCAGCGCACTGAACAGCCGTGTGATCCGTCATCAACAACCGAGCTTAACGGTCCATGGCCGGGTGAAAACGCAAGATGGGATCTTGCTTCCGGTTGGCATTCAAAAGCGCCGAGACGGCAGTGCCGATGTTAAAATAGGTCAAGAAAAAGGGCAAAAGCTAGTGGCACTGGCCAAAGTCTTGCCCTTGCAGCTGATTACCCCTGAAGGGTTTGAGCTATTAACAGATGGTCCTAAATTTCGCCGTGCGTTTATCGACTGGGGGGTGTTTCATTCCCAACCCGGTTTTTTTGAAGCGTGGACGCGGGTCAAGCGGCTCACCAAGCAACGGAACGCCGCGCTTAAAACTGCGCGCAATTACCGTGATATACAAGTGTGGGATGCAGAACTTGCTAGCTTGGCCGAGCAAATTAGTGTTTGGCGACAAGCTTATGTTAATGCTGTGGCCGAGCGCGCAACGGCGTTATGCCAGGCATTTTTACCCGAGTTCTCGATTCAGTTTCGGTTTTCTCAAGGCTGGGAGCGCGGTGCAGATTACCAGGCTTTGTTGGCGACTAACTTCGAACGCGATCAGCAAATGGGCTACACGGTGTCTGGGCCACACAAAGCCGATTTACGCATCAAGGTGGCCGGTACCCCGGTCGATGATGTGCTCTCTCGAGGGCAACTAAAATTGATGGTTTGTGCGCTTCGGCTTGCACAAGGACAGCTTTATAGCGAAGAGCAAGGCATCGCCTGTATCTACCTGATCGATGACTTTGCCTCAGAATTAGACAGCCGCCGCCGGGCACTGCTAGCCAGTGAATTGACCCGGATCGGGGCGCAGGTTTTTGTCAGCGCCATTAGTGCCGATCAAGTCGCGGAAATTTGCGACGAAAATAGTAAGATGTTTCATGTGGAACATGGCAAAATTAACGCAGGATAAATAAGCGAGAGTAACTCAATGTCCAACGAATACGATTCATCGAGTATCAAGGTACTGAAGGGCTTGGATGCCGTCCGTAAGCGTCCGGGAATGTATATCGGCGACACCGACGACGGTACCGGCCTACACCATATGGTGTTTGAGGTGGTCGATAACTCGATCGATGAAGCACTGGCCGGACATTGTAACGATATCGTGACCACCATTCACGAAGACGGCTCTGTGTCGGTCCGCGACGACGGTCGTGGTATCCCTGTCGATATTCACGAAGAAGAGGGTGTTTCAGCTGCCCAAGTTATCATGACCGTGCTGCACGCCGGGGGTAAATTTGATGATAACTCGTATAAAGTGTCGGGCGGCCTACACGGTGTCGGTGTCTCTGTGGTTAACGCACTGTCAGAAAAGCTTGAATTGACAATTTGGCGTAACGGTTATGCCCACCAACTCAATTTTTCTCATGGTGAGCCACTGGGTCCCTTGGTTCAACTGGGCGAAACCGATCAAACCGGTACCCGCATTCGTTTTTGGCCGAGTGAAGAAACCTTCACGGATATTCACTTCAACTACGAGATCCTCGCCAAGCGCTTACGTGAATTGTCTTTCCTTAACTCGGGTGTGTCGATTCGATTGATTGACGAGCGCGAGGAAGACAAATCGGATCACTTTAAATATGAAGGCGGTATTCGTGCGTTCGTTGAGCATTTGAATAAAAAGAAAACCGCGATTCATCCATCGGTGTTCCATTTTGAACATATGCGTGATGATGGCGTTAGCGTCGAAGTCTCAATGCAGTGGAATGATGGTTACCAAGAGAACATCTACTGTTTTACCAACAATATTCCACAGCGCGACGGTGGTACGCATTTGGCTGGGTTCCGCGGTGCACTGACGCGAACCTTAAACAGCTTTATGGACAAAGAAGGCTACTCGAAAAAAGCTAAAGCAGCGACGTCTGGCGATGATGCCCGTGAAGGTTTGACGGCGGTGGTATCGGTAAAAGTCCCTGATCCTAAGTTTTCGAGCCAAACCAAAGACAAACTGGTGTCATCGGAAGTGAAATCGGCGGTTGAGTCGGCGATGAGCAGCCACTTGTCTGACTTTTTAATTGAACATCCAGCCGATGCCAAAGTGGTGTGCTCCAAGATTATTGATGCCGCACGTGCACGTGATGCAGCGCGTAAAGCGCGTGAAATGACACGTCGTAAAGGGGCTCTGGACTTAGCTGGCTTGCCTGGTAAATTGGCCGACTGCCAAGAAAAAGATCCCGCCCTGTCTGAGCTCTACATTGTGGAGGGTGACTCAGCCGGTGGCTCAGCGAAACAAGGGCGTAATCGCAAAAACCAAGCGATATTGCCGCTTAAAGGTAAGATCTTAAACGTGGAAAAAGCCCGTTTTGATAAGATGTTATCGTCGCAAGAAGTGGCGACCTTGATCACCGCCATGGGCTGTGGGATTGGTCGCGAAGAGTACAACCCCGATAAGTTACGCTACCACAGCATCATTATCATGACGGATGCTGACGTTGATGGCTCGCACATTCGTACCTTGTTATTAACCTTCTTCTATCGCCAAATGCCTGAGTTGATTGAGCGTGGTTATATTTATATCGCTCAGCCACCTCTTTATAAAGTGAAGAAGGGTAAGCAAGAGCAGTACATCAAAGACGATGAAGCGATGGAGCAATATCAGGTCGCGCTGGCACTGGAAAATGCCTCATTATTTGTGAACCCTGATGCGCCAGCGATGCATGGTGAATCGCTTGAAAAGCTGGTCAAAGAGTACAATGGTGTGCTTAAACTGATTCAGCGTATGAAGCGTCGTTATCCTGCGGCATTGCTGAATGAGCTACTGTACCAACCGCGTTTAGCGGTCGAGGAACTTCGTGACGAATGGGCCGCGAAGAAGTGGGTTGAGAACATTGTCGACATCCTTAATCGCAAATCGACCGGTGAAAGCCACTATAAAGCGTCTTGTCGTTTTGATGAAGATCATCAAGTTTGGGTGCCTGAGTTGGTGGTGCGAACCCATGGTGTTGATTATAAGTACCAGGTCAGCTATGACTTCCTGAATTCGAAAGAATATGGGCGTATTGCGAGCTTATCGGAAACACTCGATCAGCTACTTGACGAGGGTGCTTACGTGAAGCGTGGGGAACGTACCCAAAAAGTGGAGACCTTTGAGCAGGCGCTAAACTGGTTGGTTAAAGAATCCATGCGTGGTGTCTCGCGTCAGCGTTATAAAGGTTTGGGGGAGATGAATCCTGATCAACTTTGGGAGACCACCATGGATCCTGAAGGGCGCCGTATGATGCAGGTGACTATCCACGATGCGGTTGCGGCAGATGAGCTGTTTACCACCTTGATGGGTGATCAAGTTGAGCCTCGTCGGGCCTTCATTGAAAACAACGCGCTGAAAGTGGAAAACCTCGACGTGTAAACCACTGATCCGTTAGTTGTCTCTATTAAGGCCAGCAGTATTGCTGGCCTTTTTAATATTTATATATATGCAACATAATGCTCAAGGTATGACTGATTACATACAGAAAAAAATTTTAAAATCAGCCATTGAAATCAATCGGCGCAACCCTATATAGAGTAATGAGGCGATGCCATTGGGTCGCCGGGGGCTTGTCCGAAACGGAAAGCCGTTAGTTGAATTTTATTGCTTCATAGGAAGGGTAAGATTATGCGTAACTTTGATTTCTCTCCACTCTATCGTACTGCGATTGGCTTTGACCGTTTGTTCGACTTGGTCGAGAATAGTAACACTAATAATGCGGGTGGGTTCCCTCCTTACAACATTGAGCAAAGTAAGGAGAACCAGTACCGGATTACGATGGCTGTTGCTGGATTCGGGCAAGATGAAGTCGATATCACTCAGCAAAAAAATAGCCTGACGGTCGCCGGCAAAAAAGCCGAACGAAACCAGAACACTAAGTTCTTATACCAGGGCATTGCTGAACGAGACTTCGAACGCAAGTTCCACCTCGACGATCATATTAAAGTGATGGGGGCGGAAATGGAAAACGGCATGCTGCATATTGATCTGGTTCGTGAGGTACCTGAAGAAGAAAAACCTCGCCGTATCGAAATAGGCGGTAACCGCATGCTAGAAAACGCAGAATAAGCGCGGCAGAGACATGAAGGTTTAGCGGCGCAGCTACTCCAAGCAATAAGTTAATCGTAACGAAGAGGGCAGCTAACGCTGCCCTTCATTTATGCATGTTGGTTGCTTTCAGTCTGCTTATCATTGCAGGAACCTGGCTTGTCGATGATAACGATGGATGACTTGCCAGATTGTTACGTTGGTTCGAACTAAGCCTGAGCCAATGTTTCACGTGAAACAGTAAAGAAGGAGCTCGGTAAGTGTTCCACGTGAAACAGTGTTAGCCCTCTTGGTAGGCACGGATGACTTCTTCGCCAATAATCTCTATGCCTCGTTGCATGGTATCGTCGTCTTGGACGTAGTTCATGCGAATACATTGTCTCGCATGAGGCCAATCCTCGCTTTCCACACCAATAAAGAAATATTCGCCTGGCACCACCAGTACACCACGGGCTTTTAGTCGTTGGTACAGTGTTTGGGTAGAAATGGGTAAGTCTTCAAACCACAGCCACAAAAAGATGGCCCCCTCGGGTTTATGCACGCGAACACGCTCATCATTAATAGTGTCCAACACCATACGAAGTGTGCGCTGTGATTTTTGTTGATAGAAGGGGCGAACGACCTCTTTGCTTAATCGCAACAAGTCACCTCGTTCAATCATCGCCAGCGCCATTGCCGGTCCGACACTGTTTGGCGATAGGCTAACGATGCCGTTGATATTTGACATGGCTTGGATGACATCTTCGTTGGCGATCACGATCCCGCAACGCACCCCGGGTAACCCTAGCTTGCTGAGGCTAGAGCAAAGAATAGTATTGTCGTTCCAAAACGGGGCAACATCTTCAAAGATAATATCAGGGAACGGCGTACCGTAGGCGTTATCGATAATCAATGGAATGTTATGCTCGCGCGCGAGTTTATCAAGCTGCTGGATCTCGCTATCAGTGAGCACATTACCGGTTGGGTTGGTCGGCCGAGAGGCACAGATAGCACCAATGCTGTCATCAATGGTTAAGCGACTAAAGTCGACATGATATTTAAACTGTCGATTATCCATTAACTCAATGTCAGGTTGGTAGCTAACAAAGATATCGTCGCTGATCCCTGCATCGCCATAGCCAATATATTCAGGCGCCAAGGGTAGTAAAATCTTTTTATGGCTGCCGTCTGAATAACGTCCCGCTAAAAGGTTAAACAGATAAAAGAACGCACTTTGACTACCGTTGGTGAGCATGATGTTTTTACTGGAAAGCTGCCACCCATAGGTCTTATTGAGAAGCTCGGCGAGGGCATTCAGTAATGCCGACTTACCTTGTGGGCCATCATAGTTGGCCATGGCATGGACGAGGCTACCATCATCCAGCATCGATTGGCTCAGTGTTTTGAAGTAATCGAGCATTTCCGGTATCGCAGCGGGGTTACCGCCACCGAGCATAATCGCATCTGGATTACGTAAGCCATCATTCAAATCGTCCATTAACTGGGTGATACCCGAGTGGTTAGCGAGTTTCTCGCCAAAGTGAGTGACTTCCATGATTACTGCCTTCAAATATTTATGTCATTGTTTTGGTTAAGCTGCCATCAACATACAACAATTGTTTGTGAAAAAGAAAGCGTTGTGAGGCTGTTATCGAACGCTCTTTAAGTCCGGTGGTTGACAGGGTTGTTACGTTATCAGTACAGCGTTGATATGCCACTATCTGGGAAGGTTAGGTTGAGAGTAAAACGAAGAAGTAAGTACACTGATGCGAAGCATTCATCGTGGTTATAGGCCTAGTGTTTCACGTGAAACATAACCAGGATTAGCATAAAAAACCCCGCTAGTGCGGGGTTTGATAACGCCTTCGATGGGTCTATTTTTGCAGTACCGAGATATCTGCCACGTTGAGGAACTGCTCACGGATAAGGTGAAGCATCGCTAAACGGTTGGCCTTCAGTGCTGGGTCATCGGCCATGACCATCACATTATCAAAGAAGGTATCAACCGGTGTGCGCAATTGCGCCAGTTCGGTCAACGCGCCTTGATAATCGCTGTCAGCAAACAAAGGCTTAACCGCAGCGACTTTTTCTGCCACTACATCCGCCAGTGCTTTTTCAGCGTCTTCTTGTAGTAAGCTGCTATCGACTGTGCTGGGCAGCTCGCCGTCGTACTTCGCAAGGATATTGCCAACACGTTTGTTGGCGGCGGCCAAGGCTTCTGCTTCGTCCAAGCTACGGAAATGAGAAACGGCTTTCACACGGCTATCGAAATCGGCAGGCTTGGTTGGACGGCGCGCTAATACCGCTTGGATAATATCGACGCTATAGCCCATATCTTGATACCAGCTGCGGAAACGACCTAGCATAAAGTCTAAGACCTCGGTCTCTACTTCTTTATGGGTGAGACGATCATCGTATTGGGCTTTGGCGTCGCGAATGAGGTCGACTAAATCCAGCTGATAGCCGTTTTCAACGATAATACGTAGCACACCGAGAGCAGCACGGCGTAGGGCGAATGGATCACTCCCTTTTGGTGCTTGGCCAATACCAAAGATACCGACGATGGTATCCATTTTGTCGGCCATTGCAACGGCTGACGATACTGGCGTCGTAGGTAGCTTATCACCGGCAAAGCGCGGCCAATATTGCTCGTTCAGTGCCAGCGCAACCGCTTCTGGTTCACCATCATGACGTGCGTAGTGCATGCCCATCACGCCTTGCGTTTCGGTAAACTCAAACACCATTGAGGTCATTAAGTCACACTTTGCCAGTTGGCCAGCGCGCTCGGTGTGTGCTTTGTCGGCACCGATACGCTCTGCAATCTGTCCTGCAAGTGCAGTAATGCGGTCGGTTTTATCTTTGATGGTACCTAATTGTTTTTGGAATACCGCGCTATCAAGCTCTGGCAGGCGATCAATCAATGGGCGCTTGCGATCAGTATCAAAGAAGAACTCCGCATCCGCGAGGCGAGGGCGTACGACTTTTTCGTTCCCTGAGATAACCTGTGTCGGATCTTTCGATTCAATGTTAGAAACAAAGATAAACTTAGGCAGTAGCTCGCCGTTGGCGTCATACACTGGAAAGTACTTTTGGTCGCCTTTCATGGTGTATACCAGCGCTTCAGACGGTACTTTGAGATATTTGTTCTCGAAAGAGGCGGTCAGTACTACCGGCCATTCTACCAATGAGGTGACTTCTTCGACCAAGTCTTCATCCAGCTCAGCCATTCCGCCCACTGCGTCCGCGGCTGCTTTGGCATCTTTAATAATCAATGCCTTACGCTTTTCATAATCCGCCATCACTTTGCCTTCCCGCTCGAGACGCTCAGGGTAGTGATCGGCGTGAGCCAGGGTTAAATTCGGCTCACCCATGAAGCGGTGACCACGAATAACACGGTCGGACGCCACGCCCAAAATCGTGCCTTCAATTAAGGTTTCACCGTATAGCATTACCAAGGTTTTCACCGGGCGGATAAACTGGGTGTCTTTATCACCCCAGCGCATGGGTTTAGGAATAGGCAACTTGTTTAGCGCGTTATCGGCTAGCACGGGCAGCAAAGCGTCAATGGCTTGGCCAGGAACGTGTTGACGATAAAGCAGCCACTCACCTTTATCGGTTTTTAAGCGTTCAGCTTCGCTGACATCAATACCATTACCGCGCGCCCAACCCATGGCGGCTTTGGTGGGATTGCCGTCGGCGTCAAAAGCAGCGCTGACCGCGGGTCCGCGTTTTTCTACGACCTTATCGGGTTGGCGATCGCTCAAAGCGGCAACTTTTAACGCCAGCCGGCGAGGTGATGCATACCAAGTAACACCTTGGTGGCTCAGGTCAGCGTCTTTTAGTTGCGCTTCAAACTGACTTGCGAAGGCTTCAGCCAGTGTACGCAATGCTGTCGGTGGTAGCTCTTCCGTACCTAGCTCTATCAGGAAATTTTGCGTTGCCATGATGCTCCCTTATTGAGTGTGGCGGCACATGGGGAAGCCCAGTGCTTCGCGTGATGCATAGTACGCCTCAGCAACCCGCTTAGTCAGGGTACGAATGCGTAAAATATAGCGTTGGCGTTCAGTCACTGAGATGGCTTTTCGCGCATCCAGTAGGTTAAACGCATGACCAGCCTTTAGGATCTGCTCATAAGCAGGCAAGGGGAGCGGCTGCTCGAGATCCAAGAGCTTGGTACTTTCGGCTTCGCACTGATCAAAGTAGCGGAACAGAAAGTCAACATCAGCATGTTCAAAGTTGTAGGTCGACTGCTCCACCTCGTTTTGATGGAAAATATCGCCGTAGGTCACTTTGCCAAACGGACCATCAGTCCAGATTAAGTCATAGACAGAGTCGACTTCTTGGATGTACATGGCCAAGCGCTCGATACCATAAGTGATTTCGCCGGTAACGGGTTTGCATTCCAGACCACCGACTTGCTGGAAGTAGGTAAACTGGGTAATTTCCATTCCGTTAAGCCACACTTCCCAGCCTAAACCCCACGCACCCAGTGTTGGGTTTTCCCAGTTATCTTCGACAAAGCGAATATCGTGAACTTCGGGATCTATACCTAACACACGCAGAGAGCCTAGATAGAGCTCCTGAATATTGTCGGGTGATGGTTTGAGAATGGTTTGAAATTGATAATAGTGCTGCAAACGGTTTGGGTTCTCACCATAACGACCATCGGTTGGACGACGAGAAGGTTGAACGTAAGCCGCTGCGATCGGTTCTGGTCCAAGGGCACGCAAGCATGTCATCGGGTGGGAGGTTCCCGCCCCCACTTCCATGTCTAGCGGCTGAACAATGGTACAGCCTTGCTGGGCCCAATAATCCTGCAGCGCGAGGATCATACCCTGAAAGGTTTTGATATCGAATTTATGCATTGTCAGGTTCGCGCGAGTTGATGAATGGAGAAAATAGCTGGCAATTATAACTCGCAGCGCGCTCAAGCAGTAGGGGGCTGGCGGATTTTTGTGCGTCTTTAACCGACTTATCGATACAGCGGTAATATGGATGAATAGACGTTGCCAAATGATTGTTCAAATCGTAAACTAGCGCCGTCTTGGGGAGTAGTCGACCACTGCGCAGTCAGTGGGGCAATCATCAACATAGTTGAAGCAAAATCTTCATGGTGATTGCAAGCCCACCTTTATGGTGCTCTGGGCTTGACGAGACCAACGACAATCGCACGAACCGGGGTGGGGCGTGTGTGTTGTCGTGGTTGAATCATAATAAGCCCTGCCCCAGATGAGCATTGTCATGAGCGTTCTTGCTATTTCTATTTCCACCGTCACCTTGGCGGAAATAGGGGATAAAACCCAGTTACTATCTTTGGCGTTGGCGACCCGGTTTCGAAAACCCGCGGTGATTGTCAGTGCCATTCTATTAGCCACTTTGGTTAACCATGCAATAGCCGCATGGCTTGGTGTGGTGGCCGCAGACGTTCTAACAGACACCGTTTTACACGTCATTTTGATTATCAGTTTTAGTGTGATGGCGGTTTGGATGCTGATCCCAGATAAGCTTGAG
Organism: Salinivibrio costicola subsp. alcaliphilus; assembly: GCF_001996185.1. Lineage (NCBI taxonomy): Bacteria > Pseudomonadati > Pseudomonadota > Gammaproteobacteria > Vibrionales > Vibrionaceae > Salinivibrio > Salinivibrio costicola. The sequence goes on along the minus strand of NZ_MUFR01000018.1, from coordinate 8,955 downwards.
GATGAAGGCATACAGGGAAAGAGTGCATTTTGGGCCAGTTTTACCGCCTTTTTTGTCGCTGAAATAGGGGATAAAACCCAATTGGCGACCACGGCACTGGGGGCACAGTTTAATGATGCACTGTGGGTTGTGGTGATTGGTTCTACCATTGGGATGCTGTTAGCCAATGTTCCCGTGGTTTTAGCCGGCGATAAGATTCAGCGCCATGTGCCATTTGCGGTGGTACGCGCGCTTGCCGCGGCCATGTTTGCGGCATTGGCTGTACTCGATACCTGGTATCTACTGAGTTAACGCAGGACAATGATGAATTGGTATAAGGGTTGGCATTATGCCAGCCCTTTTTTGATCAAAAATTGAAACGGCACGGTCTCTGTTTGGGCAGCGACCAGGGTATGGTCCATAAAGCGACAAAAACTCGGAATATCTCGTGTCGTAGAGGGATCATCAGCGGTGATAAGCAAGGTCTGACCGTCATCCATATGGCGGATACGCTTACGTACCATCATTACAGGTTCAGGGCAGCGCAACCCTAAAGCATCAAGCTGATGATCAGCATGGTTAAAAAGCGTCGTCATGTCGGTGTCCTCAAAAAATGTCGACCTGATCATACTTACGAGTCAGAATTATTCAAATAGGGTTGTGATTGTAAAATTATTGTGTAAATTAATTAACAAGTCGTTAACGAATGGCGAGTGGCATGAGAAAAGTAAACGAGCAACAATTTGGTTTTACTTATGGCTACCGTGTATTGGCTTATACAGGATTGAGCGCCCTTGCTTTTTTAGACTTAGCGCATAGTCAGGGTCACGCTCTATTAACGACTTTAGCATTGCTGGTGTCTGCGCTGGGGTTGTTGATGGAAACATTGACCGTTCAGCCAACAGATTCTTCGCAAGGCTAGCTAACTCACTCAACAGCGACACTCACTCTCACTCCCTAGTTTTCTTGGGCTTCCCCGCTTTCAGAGCGGGATTTTTTTTGCCTGTTATTCAGAGAAAACCAGTAACGGAAACAAGGCCAATATCTCGCTGAGTATTGACCTTGTGTCATATGATGAATCTTGCGTTTATGGTTAGTCTTGCTTGGTGATATCAATCACCACGCGGCCTTTTATTTCGCCATTGATGATTTTATCGGCGTACGCTGGCGTCTGGGCCAGAGCGATAGTGTGGCACGCTTGTTCAAAGTAGCGTGCGGGTAACAGCTTGGTGAGTGACTGCCATGCGGCGAGCCGTTGTGGTCTCGGGCAAGAGACAGAGTCCACTCCTTGCAAGCGTACATTCCGCAAAATAAATGGCATGACGGTGGCAGGGAGGTCAAAGCCACCGGCAAGGCCACATGCAGCGACCGTACCACCATACTGAATTTGTGACAGCACGTTGGCGAGCATTTGACTGCCGACGGTATCAACTGCACCAGCCCAGTGTTGTTTATCAAGCGGGCGCCCAGGGGCGCTAAATGCGTCGCGCGGTAAAACGTCATCGGCACCAAGCTGTTCAAGCCAGGTTTGGTTTGCGTCTAGGCGGCCAGTGACAGCACTGACGCGATAACCGAGAGCATGTAATAAGGTGACGGCGACAGAGCCTACGCCACCACTGGCGCCCGTGACTAATACTTTGCCGTCTTCTGGCTTAACGCCGCCATCAATCAAGGCTTGTACGCATAACATGGCAGTCAACCCAGCGGTGCCGACCATCATGGCTTGTTGTTCAGTCAGCCCTTCGGCTAAGGGGACTAACCAATCACCGTTAACGCGCGCTTTCTCAGCCATGCCACCCCAGTGGCCTTCACCGACGCCCCAGCCGGTCAGCACCACTTTGTCTCCAGGTTGATAGTCTGGGTGCTGGCTGTCTGCAACCGTGCCAGCAAAATCAATACCTGGCACCATCGGAAATTGGCGCACAATTTTCCCTTTGCCGGTAATGGCGAGGCCATCTTTGTAATTGAGTGAACTATAGTCAATATCGACGGTAACATTGCCGTCAGGGAGATCACTCTCTGCTAAGGCGGTGATGTTGGCGAGGGTTTGTTTTTCGTGTTGTTCGAGGACAAGCGCGTTAAACATGGCATTCTCCCGGTTGGAATAAGTGAGCGGCCATACTAGGCCGAGCGAATAATCGACCACTTGCGTTATATCAATCACTATGCGATTGAACGCCGTTAGACGCAACCCAAAAAAAAGAGCGGTAAACACCGCTCTTTTATCGTCACGAAGAAGGCATTACACGCGTTCGAACACGGTGGCAATCCCTTGACCCAAACCAATACACATGGTTGCCAACCCTAAGGTGGCATCTTGACGCTCCATTTGATGCAACAAGGTGGTCGAGATGCGTGCACCTGAACAGCCTAATGGGTGACCCAAGGCAATGGCGCCGCCATTGAGATTGACCTTTTCATCGACTTTATCCATCAGGCCGAGATCTTTGACGCAAGGTAGTGATTGCGCGGCAAATGCTTCGTTCAGCTCCACAAGATCAATATCATCGATACTCAATCCAGCGCGTTTCAGTGCTTTTTGGGTGGCTGGCACTGGGCCATAACCCATAATTGATGGATCACAGCCGGCAACGCTCATAGCACGAATGCGTGCTCGAATAGGGAGCCCGAGTGATTTGGCTTTTTCTTCGCTCATCACTAGCATTGCTGATGCGCCATCTGATAGCGCCGATGAAGTACCCGCCGTCACTGTGCCCGTAACAGGGTCAAAGGCGGGGCGCAGGTTGGCCAAGCTTTCAACCGTGGTTTCTGGACGAATCACCTCATCATCTTCAACCAGAGTCAGTAGACCGTTGGCATCATGGCCTTCGATAGGGGCTATCTCTTGTCTAAAACGCCCTTCTACCGTGGCTGCGTGAGCACGCGCATGAGAGCGAGCAGCAAACTCGTCTTGCATTTGGCGGCTAATACCATGCATACGACCAAGCATTTCTGCAGTAAGTCCCATCATGCCTGCTGCTTTTGCAACCGATTTAGACAAACCAGGATGGAAGTCGACGCCATGGTTCATCGGCACGTGTCCCATATGCTCCACGCCCCCAATCACGAAGGTGTCACCATCGCCAACCATGATTGCACGCGCTGCATCGTGTAGCGCTTGCATCGACGAACCACACAGGCGGTTGACGGTGGTAGCACCAACGGAGTGTGGGATCCCCGCTAATAAAGCGGCATTACGCGCAATATTAAAGCCTTGTTCTAGCGTTTGCTGGACACAGCCCCAATAAATATCTTCAATTGCGCTGCTTTCGACTGCTGGGTTGCGAGTCAGTAAGGATTTCATCAAGTGCGCCGATAAGTCCTCCGCGCGTACATTGCGAAATACACCGCCTTTAGAGCGGCCCATTGGTGTACGAATACAGTCAACGATCACTACATTGTTCATTGTTCTCTCCTTAACCTTAGGCTGATTGCGGTGCGTTGACCGGGGTCACATCAAAGTAAGCCTGTTTGTCGCCCGCACGACGTTTCATATCCGTTGGGACATGATACAAGGCGCCAAGATCAGAGAATTTGTCTGCCATTGCGACATAGTGATCAACACCCAGAGTATCAACATAACGGAAAGCACCACCGCGGAATGGTGGAAAACCAATGCCATAAACCAAGGCGATATCTGCTTCAGCAGGAGAGGCGATAATGTTTTCTTCGAGACAACGTGCCACTTCATTGACCATCGGCACCATCATACGAGCAATTATATCTTCATCACTGATATCTGACTGATTCCCCTCGATCACGGAGGCAAGTAACCCAGGTACGGCCTCATCAGCTTCTTTTTTCGGCTTCCCTTTTTTATCGATAGAGTAGCGATAGAAACCCTTGCCGTTCTTTTGACCGAAACGCTCGGCGTCGAACATCACATCAATCGCATCACGACCTGATTTACTCATGCGATCAGGAAAGCCTTCTGCCATCACCGCTTGCGCGTGGTGCGCGGTATCGATACCAACCACGTCGAGCAAGTAGGCAGGGCCCATTGGCCAGCCAAATTGCTTCTCCATAATCTTATCGATGCGTTGGAAATCCACACCGTCACGAAGAAGAAGGCTAAAGGCATGGAAATAGGGGAAGAGTACGCGGTTGACGAAAAACCCGGGACAGTCATTGACAACAACCGGTGATTTGCCCATTTTCGCTGCATAGGCAACCACACGGGCAATGGTTTCATCGGAGGTCTTTTCGCCTCGAATCACCTCGACCAACGGCATGCGGTGGACGGGGTTAAAGAAATGCATGCCACAGAAGTTTTCTGGGCGCGCCATTGACTTGGCCAACGTATTGATAGGAATGGTGGAGGTATTCGATGCAATTACCGCATCCGCACTCACTTGCTCTTCTACCTCTTTGAGAACACTGGCTTTGATTTTAGGGTTCTCTACCACAGCCTCAACAACTACATCGCTATGTTCAATGCCGGCATAGTGTAGACTTGGGGTGATTGACGACAGCACTTGGCCCATTTTAAAGCCATCGATACGACCGCGTTCGAGTTGCTTATTGAGTAGCTTGGTGGCCTCTTTCATGCCCAAATCTAGCGATGCTTGTGCAATGTCTTTCATCATCACAGGCACGCCTTTTAGGGCCGATTGGTAGGCGATGCCGCCGCCCATAATACCTGCACCTAGAACGGCACCACGCTGGGTATCTTTCCCTTGTTTAGCGGCTTTTTTCGCCTTGCCTTTGATCACTTGATCATTGAGGAAAATCCCGACTAAGGCTTGAGCAACGTCGGTTTTTGCCAGTTTCACGAAATAGCGATTTTCGACCTTGAGTGCCTCATCGCGTGTCATGCCGGCCGCCTCTTCAATGGCCGTCACGGCAGTCATGGGCGCTGGATAGTGCTTACCGGCTACCTGAGCCACCATGCCTTTAGCCATGGTAAAACTCATGGCGGCTTCTGTGCGGTTTAGCCCCAATGGTTGTTTTTTCTGCTGACGACGGCCTTGCCAATCAATTTTTTCATTGATGGCTTGAGTGAGCATACTGATTGCCGCGTCACGAAGGTTATCTACTTCAACGACGGCATCCACTAATCCTTCTTTGAGCGCTGCTGCGGCGCGTTTTTCTTTACCTGCAGTGATAATTTCCATCGCCGTATCGGCACCCACTAAACGCGGTAAGCGCACGGTGCCACCAAACCCAGGCATAATACCCAGTTTGGTTTCGGGGAGACCAATCCGTGCGTCAGAGCTTGCAACACGTAAATCGGTAGAAAGAATACACTCGCAGCCGCCCCCTAAGGCATGGCCGTTGACGGCGCTGATCGTTGGATAGGGGAGGTCTTCTAAACGATTGAAGATTGCGTTCGCGCGCGACACCCAATCAGAGAGATCTTGGTCGGGCTTGGCAAATAAACCGAGAAACTCGGTGATATCGGCGCCGACAATAAAGGCCGACTTTGCAGATGTGAGCATGAGCCCCTTTACATCTTCTCGGCCTGCTAAGGCGTCGAGGGCTCGGTCTAAGCTTTCTAGCGTCGACAGATCCAGTTTGTTGACAGAACCCTGGCTGTCCAGTGTCAGTTCTACAATGCCGTTTTCCAATGCACGAACTGAAAGGTTATCTCCTTGGTAGATCATGGTTTTTCTCCACGTTGGCCGTACCATCCTGGTTGAATACTGTTCTGGTTAGACCAGATGAGCTCTAGTGTGGATCATTGTTATAATAAATGACAACCAAAAGTTAAACGAATGTTTAAAATGTGTGGTGTGGATTGTTTTTACTGCATGGGCGTCCCTGTAGAAGAAGCGGAGATATGATAAAGTGCAAGGTAGAAACTGAAGGATTATATCATTATGTCGATCACGCCTTATGCGGTTCCTGCAGAGACTGTCAGGCACGAGCTTGAAATAAAAAAGAGCCGATTTATCACCTATCTTGCTCACACACCGGGTGAGGCAGACGCGAAGCAGTTTATTCAATCTTTACGCAACGCTTACCCTGATGCGCGCCATCATTGTTGGGCCTTCGTCGCGGGAAGACCCGAATCATCGGTACAATGGGGCTGTGGTGACGATGGCGAGCCCGCAGGAACCGCAGGTAAACCAATGCTTGCGCAACTGTCGGGCGCAAAGGTCGGAGAGATCTGTGCGGTGGTTGTCCGTTATTTCGGTGGGATCAAACTGGGTACCGGGGGCTTAGTGAAAGCATACGGTACCAGTGTGCAACAAGCGCTAAGCTTATTAACAACGCGTGAGGTTGCTGTCACGGTTCCTTACACAATAAGCTGTGAATATGCTCACATTGATACTATCGAGGCGCTACTAAAGCAGTACCATGGCATTCAGCTTGATGCAGCGTTCAGTCATAATGTGCAGCTAGCTGTCCGTATTGATGCGCGATTCATCGAAGGTTTTCTTGATGCGCTAAAAAATCAAACTCGTGGGCAGGCACAAGCTTGCTCGACAGAACATCAATAATTAACGTCAGGCATTTAGCCTGCTTTACGTGTAACGATGAGACGGCAGTAAAAGGCTGTCGCTGATAAGAGGGCCACGTCAGGCTATGCAATTTCGTTCCATTACCCGCATCGTCGGACTTCTACTGGCCCTGTTCAGCATTACCATGCTCGCCCCTGCGCTGGTGGCTTTTATTTACCGTGACGGTGCTGGGCTCCCGTTTGTATTGACATTTTTCTTACTGCTTGCGGGGGGGGGGACTGCTTTGGTTTCCAAACCGTGATTACCGGCATGAACTCAAAGCGCGCGATGGCTTTTTAATTGTCGTGCTGTTCTGGACGGTGATCGGCAGCGCAGGCTCTGTGCCGCTGATGTTGTCGGAACAGCCTGATTTATCGGTCAGTGAGGCGTTTTTTGAGTCCTTTTCGGGGTTAACGACGACAGGGGCGACCGTGATTGTTGGTCTGGATGAGTTGCCCAAGGCCATTTTATTTTATCGCCAGCTGCTTCAATGGCTGGGCGGAATGGGGATTATCGTCTTAGCGGTGGCGATTCTTCCCGTACTTGGCATCGGGGGCATGCAGCTTTATCGTGCAGAGATCCCAGGGCCGGTCAAAGATACCAAAATGACGCCCAGGATAGCCGAAACCGCGAAAGTCCTTTGGTACATTTATCTGACACTGACGGTCAGCTGCGCGTTAGCCTATTGGTTGGCCGGTATGTCAGCGTTTGATGCGATTGGGCATAGCTTTTCAACCGTTGCAATTGGCGGTTTTTCAACCCATGACGCAAGTATCGGTCACTTTGACAGTACGGCCGTAAACCTGATCACCGTGGTCTTTTTGTTAATATCAGCGTGTAACTTTTCGCTGCACTTTGCGGCGTTTGCTAATAACGGGCTTAATCTAAAGTTTTACTTACGTGATCCCGAATTTCGCGCGTTTTTGCTTATTCAATTCCTACTATGGCTGGTCGTCTTCACCATGCTTAGTGGCCATCAAGTCTATGACAGTTCCACTGAAACTTTTACTCAAGCATTATTTCAGTCGGTATCTATTTCAACCACCGCAGGCTATACCACGACGACATTTGCTCATTGGCCGCTGTTTTTACCTGTTCTCTTGTTATTCACTTCCTTTATCGGCGGGTGTGCAGGCTCAACAGGTGGGGGGATGAAAGTCATTCGTATCTTATTGCTTTCACTACAAGGTACGCGCGAGCTTAAGCGCTTAGTCCATCCCCGTGCAGTGTATACGATTAAGGTGGGCAACAAAGCCTTACGTCAACAAGTCGTCGACGCGGTATGGGGATTTTTCTCCGCCTATGCGTTGGTCTTTGTGATCTGTATGCTTGCGTTAATTGCAACCGGCATCGAAGAGCTGACCGCTTTTTCGGCTGTGGCGGCCACACTCAATAATCTCGGCCCAGGCTTGGGCGAAGTGGCTGCTCACTTTGGTGATATTAATGACACAGCGAAATGGGTACTGATCCTGGCGATGCTGTTTGGTCGTTTAGAGATATTCACATTACTGGTTTTATTTACCCCCACTTTTTGGCGTAGCTAAACAGGGGAAGGAGAAGCAATGAGCAACGCAACGCAGAAAGTGCTGCTGTTACACTCAAGTCGGGAAGGGCAAACTAAGAAGATTCTACATTATATAGAGAGTCAGCTTGGAGAACGTGCGCAGTGTGACGTGAGCGATCTCCATCAAGTGCCAACACTCGATCTTACCCAATATGATCGGGTGTTAATCGGAGCATCGATTCGTTATGGCCACTTCAATAAAAAGCTCTATCAATTTATCGATACGCACAGCGAACAGCTAAACCGAGTGAAAGCGGGCTTTTTTAGTGTCAATTTAACCGCGCGTAAACCTGGTAAAGATACCGCAGAAACGAGCGCCTATAGTCGTAAGTTTCTAGAAAAGTCGCCATGGACGCCTCAGTTGCATGGCGTGTTCGCCGGAGCCCTCTACTACCCGCGCTATAAATGGTTCGATCGTATGATGATTCGCTTGATTATGCATATTACCGGCGGCGAGACGGATACGAGTAAGGAAGTGGAATATACCGATTGGCAAAAAGTGAAAGCATTTACTGATCAATTTGCTCAGTTTTAGCCCATAGCGCTGATTATTTGACCGAACGGCGGCTTTTTGCAAAAAAAGTCGCTTTTCCCTCTTGCTAAGGCGATCAACTTCTCTATAATGCGCCTCCATCGACACGGCACGCAGGGCAAGCGCTCAGCGCCATGTTGAAGTAAAAAATCAAATAAAAATAAACGCTTGACGTGAGTTTTTAAAAGATTAAGATAACCGTCCACTTAACGCCAAGCGTTAGGGGAGTCAAAAAGAGGTTTTGTTTCCAGCCTGAGGGTTGAAAATAAAAGATAAAATTTCTTCTTGACTTTAACGGTAAGGCGCGTAAGATACGCAGCCCTGACCAAGCGAAGCGCAGCTTCGCACAGTCAACGCTCTTTAACAATTTGACCTATGCAATCTGTGTGGGCACTCGTTGAGAATAGACAAAAAGATTTATTCGATGAACTGAGTGA
>NZ_MUFR01000170.1:0-337 GCF_001996185.1 Salinivibrio costicola subsp. alcaliphilus | reverse complement strand
ACTGGTGAATGTGGATGGAACGCTTGATGGCCGTTTAACCATGTTCTCACGCCCCCTCCATATAAAAACCCTGCCACGTTGGCGTTGGGTGGATGCCACTCCGTTCGATGAAAACAACCCCAAGCACATGAAAATGCTGTATCGCGCTTATAGTAACCTTATCACCTTGCTCAAAAAGCGGGATTTTGAAGGGTTAAAAATGGCGTGGTCACTCTCGAACCGAGAAAAAGCGAAAGCTGAAGCCTATATGACCGAGCCGGATGAATTTTTTGATGTGATGGACTTACCGGGTAAATTTGAGCGAGCTGATGATGCGCGAGTTGAGCCAAGATTTGAT
>NZ_MUFR01000169.1:0-337 GCF_001996185.1 Salinivibrio costicola subsp. alcaliphilus | reverse complement strand
ACGCAGAAGAACACCAACGTTCTCACCCGCACGGCCTTCGTCTAGAAGCTTACGGAACATTTCAACACCAGTACAAGTGGTCTTGGTGGTGTCTTTCATGCCTACGATTTCAACGTCGTCACCCACGGTGATGATGCCTTGCTCAACACGACCAGTTACAACAGTACCACGGCCTTGGATTGAGAATACGTCTTCGATTGGTAGGATGAACGGCTTGTCGATCGCACGCTCTGGCTCTGGGATGTAAGAATCCAGGGCTTCAGCAAGTTCAACAATCTTCTGCTCCCACTGCTCTTCACCGTTCAATGCACCCAGTGCAGAACCTTGAATTACTGGG
>NZ_MUFR01000168.1:0-340 GCF_001996185.1 Salinivibrio costicola subsp. alcaliphilus | reverse complement strand
ACTTGATTGTGTGAGTGACATGATATGTCACTGATTGAGAACTTTACTGTCATTCTTAAAGAATGACTTGTCAGCTTTCCAGATTGTTAAAGAGCATGTCGTTTATTGCTAAATAAACCACGTTCTAAAGATTCTCAAACAAAAACCTTTAAAGCGTGGTGGGCGATACCGGGCTCGAACCAGTGACCCCCTCCTTGTAAGGGAGGTGCTCTCCCAACTGAGCTAATCGCCCACAATAATGTGGTGGGTTGTACAGGATTCGAACCTGTGACCAATTGATTAAAAGTCAACTGCTCTACCAACTGAGCTAACAACCCAATGGCGTCCCATAGGGGAGTCG
>NZ_MUFR01000167.1:0-341 GCF_001996185.1 Salinivibrio costicola subsp. alcaliphilus | reverse complement strand
AAAGGATCAATTTGTTGATCATTTTCAGTGCGATTTAATGGTCTCCTAACGTTTAGGAGATTAAAAATGACAGAAGATAAAAGTCCATTTATGCATTTCGTTTCCATTAGAGACATTCGCCAAGAAGGTAAAGTTGAACATACGTTATCAGATATTATTTTGATAACGATTTGTGCGGTGTTGTCTGGTCATGATACCTGGAAAGGTATTAGTGATTATGGACGTAAGCAGCGTGATTTTTTATTACGCTTTGGCTTCTCAGGTAAAACATCACCCTCGGCAGATACGATTGCAAGAGTGATGGGAACCATCAGTACAAAAGCATTACAAAAAGCCTTCAT
>NZ_MUFR01000166.1:0-341 GCF_001996185.1 Salinivibrio costicola subsp. alcaliphilus | reverse complement strand
ATGAAAGACACCACCAAGACCACTTGTACTGGTGTTGAAATGTTCCGTAAGCTTCTAGACGAAGGCCGTGCGGGTGAGAACGTTGGTGTTCTTCTGCGTGGTACTAAGCGTGACGAAGTTGAGCGTGGTCAAGTACTGGCGAAGCCTGGTTCAATCACTCCGCACACCAAGTTCGAATCAGAAGTATACGTACTAGGTAAAGACGAAGGCGGCCGTCATACGCCGTTCTTCAAAGGTTATCGTCCACAGTTCTACTTCCGTACAACTGACGTGACCGGTACTATCGAACTGCCAGAAGGCGTTGAGATGGTTATGCCTGGTGACAACATCAAGATGGTTGT
>NZ_MUFR01000165.1:0-341 GCF_001996185.1 Salinivibrio costicola subsp. alcaliphilus | reverse complement strand
TAAGCCAAAAACTGCCGAGATCATTCGCAAGAATGGTGAGTGGTTTATCTCGGTTTCAATGGAATACGATTCCATTGAAAGACAGTGTGGCACTAAAGCCATTGGTCTTGATTGGGGTGTTTCTCATTATTTTTCGACCATCGATCAAGATGGTCATTTTGAGCAAGTCGAAAACCCTCGCTACCTGAGAAACAGCAAAGATCAACTAGCGTCTGTGCAACGCGACCTTGCGTTAGCAAAAGGGGGGACTCGCGCCCATCGCAAACTGAAGCACAGAATTGCTAAATTGCACCAAAAAATCGCCCGTCAACGACTCGATTTTACTCATAAAGAAACTGCAA
>NZ_MUFR01000164.1:0-342 GCF_001996185.1 Salinivibrio costicola subsp. alcaliphilus | reverse complement strand
CGACCGTATCTTTCGGGTGCATCGGCCATTTGAACGTGCCGCTTTCCAGCCGGCGATAATGGAGCCAGAAGCCGTTGGTGTCCCACTGTAGGATTTTCAGCTTGTCCCGGCGGCGGTTGCAGAACACGAACCAGTGGGGACCGACCGGGTCGAGCGCCAGTACGTCTTCCACCAATAAGCCTAGTGTATTGATGGATTTGCGCATGTCGGTACTCCCGGTGGCCAAGTACACATTGCCACTTGGTGTCGGGATCATGGCAGGTACTTCATCACTTGCGGTAACAGCGCGATGGCCGAGGCGTCATGGACGGAGACCCGGTAGCCGCCGGGGGTTTCGACCAC
>NZ_MUFR01000163.1:0-356 GCF_001996185.1 Salinivibrio costicola subsp. alcaliphilus | reverse complement strand
GTCGTTGACGGGCGATTTTTTGGTGCAATTTAGCAATTCTGTGCTTCAGTTTGCGATGGGCGCGAGTCCCCCTTTTTGCTAACGCAAGGTCGCGTTGCAAAGACGCTAGTTGCTCTTTGCTGTTTCTCAGGTAGCGAGGGTTTTCGACTTGCTCAAAATGGCCATCTTGATCGATGGTTGAAAAATAGTGAGAAACACCCCAATCAAGACCAATAGCTTTAGTGCCACACTGTCTTTCAATGGAATCGTATTCCATAGAAACCGAGATAAACCACTCACCATTCTTGCGAATGATCTCGGCAGTTTTTGGCTTACCGCCAGCGTTTCTGGCTTTGCCTCGGATCTTAACGATGCCG
>NZ_MUFR01000162.1:0-364 GCF_001996185.1 Salinivibrio costicola subsp. alcaliphilus | reverse complement strand
CTTGGTAGTCCACCACCACGAACGGTTGCGGGTCGAGCCCCGCCACGGTTAACGCTATTTGCAATGTCGCCATCTGTGTATCCTTCGCCCTGCTTGTTTACCCTGATACGTTCAACTAGACCCTGCCGTCTGGCTCAACGCACCACAGCCCGCCCGTAAAGGCAGGCTGTTTGCGTCTTCATGTCGCCATGAAAGATTAGGCTTCGATAGGCTTGCGCCAGTCGTCTGAGCCTGAAGTGCCTGCGTTAACGTGGTCCCAGGTAACTTTGCGGTAAGACATCGACACGGTCAGGTTCTGGGTAAAGTCTGACTTCGCCGGGTCTTGGCAATGGGGCATCTCGCAGTGAATGTCCACAATCGAGGC
>NZ_MUFR01000161.1:0-364 GCF_001996185.1 Salinivibrio costicola subsp. alcaliphilus | reverse complement strand
GCCTCGATTGTGGACATTCACTGCGAGATGCCCCATTGCCAAGACCCGGCGAAGTCAGACTTTACCCAGAACCTGACCGTGTCGATGTCTTACCGCAAAATCACGTGGGACCACGTCAACGCAGGCACCTCAGGCTCAGACGACTGGCGCAAGCCTATCGAAGCCTAATTCTTCATGGCGACATGAAGACACAAACAGCCTGCCTTTACGGGCGGGCTGTGGTGCGTTGAGCCAGACGGCAGGGTCTGGCTGAACGTATCAGGGGAAACAAGCAGGGCGAAGGATACACAGATGGCGACATTGCAAATAGCGTTAACCGTGGCGGGGCTCGACCCGCAACCGTTCGTGGTGGTGGACTACCAAG